>NZ_JACCCY010000003.1:395000-695000 GCF_013409575.1 Macellibacteroides fermentans
GCCAACATCCTAGCTGTCTTTGCAATCTGACTTCGTTAATTCAACTTAGCTGTTATTTGGGGACCTTAGCTGATGGTCTGGATTCTTCTCCTCTCGGACATGGACCTTAGCACCCATGCCCTCACTCCTTGTCTAAACTAATACGCATTCGGAGTTTATCTGGACTTGATAGGCGGTGAAGCCCTCGCATCCAATCAGTCGCTCTACCTCATACTAGTAATAACAAAGGCTGCACCTAAATGCATTTCGGGGAGTACGAGCTATCTCCAAGTTTGATTAGCCTTTCACCCCTACCCTCAGTTCATTCGAAAGCTTTTCAACGCTTACCGATTCGGTCCTCCAGTTAGTGTTACCTAACCTTCAACCTGACCAAGGGTAGATCACTTGGTTTCGCGTCTACTACCACTGACTAAGCGCCCTATTAAGACTCGCTTTCGCTTCGGCTCCGGACCTGAAGTCCTTAACCTTGCCAATGACAGTAACTCGTAGGTTCATTATGCAAAAGGCACGCCGTCACATCTTATAGATGCTCCGACCGCTTGTAGGCAGACGGTTTCAGGGTCTATTTCACTCCTCTGTTCGAGGTTCTTTTCACCTTTCCTTCACAGTACTGGTTCGCTATCGGTCTCTCGGGAGTATTTAGCCTTACGGGATGGGCCCCGCAGTTTCACACAGGATTTCTCGTGTCCCGCGCTACTCAGGATACTACTAGGCTTCGTCAGTAAGTCGTGTACGGGACTGTCACCCTATATCGTCGTTCTTTCCAAAACGTTCCACTTTACTAATGTCTTGCCACATCGTAGTCCTACAACCCCTATACTGCCTCAACAGCATAGGTTTGGGCTGTTCCCCGTTCGCTCGCCACTACTTGGGGAATCACTTTTGTTTTCTTCTCCTATGGGTACTTAGATGTTTCAGTTCCCCACGTTTGCCTTCCTTACGGAATGACAGGCCTTCAACCTGCCGGGTTGCCCCATTCGGAAATCACGGGATCAATTGTTATTTGCACATCCCCCGCGCTTATCGCAGCTTATCACGTCCTTCTTCGCCTCCGAGAGCCAAGGCATCCACCGTCTGCCCTTGCTTACTTTCTCTTTCCGTGCACATATATTGCCATAAGGCATGTGTCGGATTGATATATCTTTAAAGCTTGCTCTTTTTTTGTTACTTTATTGCTTTGTTGTCCATCATGTCAAAGATCTTCTTACCTTTACCTTGCGGCTCCGGTTGTTGTGGAGAATAACGGATTCGAACCGTTGACCCTCTGCGTGCAAGGCAGATGCTCTAGCCAGCTGAGCTAATCCCCCGTCTTTTTTCGTTCGTAGTCCCAGGCAGAGTTGAACTGCCGACCTCTACATTATCAGTGTAGCGCTCTAACCAACTGAGCTATAGGACTGGCTTTCTTACCTTTGCCTGAAGCTCTTTCCTTTTGTTCATCTTCCTTTATGGGTAGATATCCGGGCGGCGCTTCAGCCTCTTGTTTCTCTTCTGGTTTCCCAGTTTTGTAAGATCATATATTGTTTATCATATCAAACAGCAGTAGTACAAGGAACATAAAGATTGTTCCTTCCTTAATACCTTGCAAACCGTAAAAGGGAACTCAGGCTCCAGAAAGGAGGTGTTCCAGCCGCACCTTCCGGTACGGCTACCTTGTTACGACTTAGCCCCAGTCACCAGTTTTACCCTAGGTCGATCCTTGCGGTTACGAACTTCAGGTACCCCCGGCTCCCATGGCTTGACGGGCGGTGTGTACAAGGCCCGGGAACGTATTCACCGCGCCATGGCTGATGCGCGATTACTAGCGAATCCAGCTTCACGGAGTCGAGTTGCAGACTCCGATCCGAACTGAGATAAGGTTTAGAGATTCGCATCCGGTCGCCCGGTAGCTGCCCTTTGTCCTTACCATTGTAACACGTGTGTCGCCCCGGATGTAAGGGCCGTGCTGATTTGACGTCATCCCCACCTTCCTCACAGCTTACGCTGGCAGTCTCTCCAGAGTCCTCAGCTTCACCTGTTAGTAACTGGAAATAAGGGTTGCGCTCGTTATGGCACTTAAGCCGACACCTCACGGCACGAGCTGACGACAACCATGCAGCACCTCGTAGGCAGTCATTGCTGAAAAGGATGTTTCCACCCCTGTCTCCCTACGTTCAAACCCGGGTAAGGTTCCTCGCGTATCATCGAATTAAACCACATGTTCCTCCGCTTGTGCGGGCCCCCGTCAATTCCTTTGAGTTTCACCGTTGCCGGCGTACTCCCCAGGTGGATTACTTAACGCTTTCGCTGTGCCGCTTACTGTGTATCGCAAACAGCTAGTAATCATCGTTTACTGCGTGGACTACCAGGGTATCTAATCCTGTTTGATCCCCACGCTTTCGTGCTTCAGTGTCAGTTGTAGCTTAGTAAGCTGCCTTCGCAATCGGAGTTCTGCGTGATATCTATGCATTTCACCGCTACACCACGCATTCCGCCTACCTCATTTACACTCAAGTCCGACAGTTTCAACGGCATTTTTACAGTTAAGCTGCAAACTTTCACCGCTGACTTATCAAACCACCTACGCACCCTTTAAACCCAATAAATCCGGATAACGCTCGGATCCTCCGTATTACCGCGGCTGCTGGCACGGAGTTAGCCGATCCTTATTCTCAGGGTACATACAAAACAGGACACGTCCTGCACTTTATTCCCCTGCAAAAGAAGTTTACGAACCATAGATCCTTCTTCCTTCACGCGACTTGGCTGGTTCAGGCTCTCGCCCATTGACCAATATTCCTCACTGCTGCCTCCCGTAGGAGTCTGGTCCGTGTCTCAGTACCAGTGTGGGGGACCAACCTCTCAGTTCCCCTATCCATCGTCGGCTTGGTGAGCCGTTACCTCACCAACTACCTAATGGAACGCATGCCCATCTATCAGCGAATTTCTTTAACAAATATCACCATGCGGTGCCCCTGTTTTATGCGGTATTAGTCCGACTTTCGCCGGGTTATTCCCCTCTGATAGGTAGGTTGCATACGCGTTACTCACCCGTGCGCCGGTCGCCACCAAAGTATTGCTACTTTTATGCTGCCCCTCGACTTGCATGTGTTAAGCCTGTCGCTAGCGTTCATCCTGAGCCAGGATCAAACTCTTCGTTGTATAATTTGTTTGTCTTAATATCTCTTGCTCAGAATTCCCTCTTTCTTTATTAGTTTACAATTGACGGTATTAATTTTGATTCTTTACGTCCAAGAAAATCATCACTGATCCTCTCATTCTTGTACTACTTTTTGTTGATATGTAAATCTTTCAAAGAACTCTTGTTTGTTGCATTTTCAACCGTTTTGATCCGGTGTGAAAGCGGGTGCAAAGATAAGACTTTTTATTTTAAACTACCAAATGTTTTCGGAAGTTTTTTAAAAAAAGTTTCGGGCCATTCCAATGTCGCTGCAGGATTTTTGCTTAGCCTCGCTAACCTCACCTTATGCTATTCATTTAAATTCCCTCATCATGTTGCTCTGCCGTTCTCTCTTGAATGCGGGTGCAAAAGTAGTGCTTTACAACATACACTCCAAACCTTTTGCAAACTATTTTCATAAGTATTTTAACACATTTCACCTTATCTCCTGAATACCCGCACATTACACACAAAACTTTTTTTCAATCCCCCTACATCCCGTTTCGAAGCCATTTCCTCTCGCGTACATTACATATATTAAGAGAAATAGAACTTGAAACAAAATACATTCAGATTCCCAGGGTTTGAAGGGCTAATTTAATTTCATCGGGGCTTCCGGTGTGCTTTCCATCCACATCCGACAACTTTATACAGTGCTGCCAGGACTCTTTTTCGGTCATCTTGCATCGAAATAGTTTCATAACAATATTCAACGGAACGTTTTCATTCCCCACATCATTGGTAAGATTGGTCCCGATACCGAAGGAGGCTCCAATTTTATCGCCGCAATAATTTTTAATTTTAAGTGCCTTCTCCACATCCAGACTGTCGGAAAACACAATATATTTAAGCTTCGGGTTGATACGAAGCTCTTCGTAACGGCGTATGGCTTTATCGGTAAAGGCAAAGGGGTCGCCACTATCCTGACGAAGACTGGTAAACAGTGCCGCATGTTTCTTGCTGAAGTTACGCAGAAAGACATCCGTGGTGAAGGTATCGGTAAGGACAGTACCTAAGTCGCCATCGTAAACATTGATCCAATTTTCCATAGCCATGTAATTGGCCATCTTGTATCCATAAATAGATCCATGAAACTGTACCCATTCATGAGGATGCGTGCCCGAAGGGTTCAGGTTATGTTTATAGGCCAGATACACATTGCTGGTACCAAAGAAATTACTGCCCGAATGTAGTTTAAGCAACTCCGTGATACGGTCTTCCACCCCGAAGCTAAAACGGCGGCGCATTCCGAAAAGAGAAAACACAATGCCGTGCCCCCTCATTAGTGTAGCTTTTTCGATCAGCCGCCTTTCCATATATTCCACGTCGGGTGTAACACCCATCTCCCTGAAATATAATTCTGAAACAATGGCGAGGATAGGTGTTTCCCAGAAAGTAATACGGTAAAGGAGTCCGGAAGAGCGGATGGACAGCTTTCCATCGGTCATCTCCACCTCCACTTCTGCCGGGTCGAAACGATATCCTTTCAAAAAATCGATGTATGTAGGCGGTAAGTAAGGCAACTTGTTCTTTAAAAAGAGCTCTTCCTCCTTCGTGAGGAAAAGATCGGCCATACTTTCAAGCTCGCGGCGTACCAACTTATCGAAGCCGGCCGGAAAATGAAGGTTATTACGATCTACAAACTCAAATTCTCCAAAAGCACGGGGAAAAAGCTTGGAATAGGCATAACTCGTGGTAAACTTATATAAATCTGTATCCAGTATGCTTCGAATAATAGCCATAGGAGTGTCGTATTATATTATAATATGACAAATGTATGAAAAAAGACAGACGCAGCAACAATCTTACAACAAAGCAATTCAAAAGGAGGTATCGTACAAAATCACATATCAGAATTACGAAGCTTTTACATCCAATTATTTCATCATTTAATATGTCGTAATCATCCGTATGGGAAAATGAGAAAAATAGTAGGACAACTAATTATTTCACAACGATATACAAAGTTTTTCATTTAAGTGTAGTAATCGTTTGACAATTGTCGAAATGGATTTCGACAATTGTCGGATTTGTTTTTGACATATGTGGTAATGCATTACGACATATGTCGAACGATTACTACTATTAAGGCTTTGGACTTATTCATAGGCTGAAAGAACTTTGTTCCCTTAACGGTTTGTTGTTGTTTGTGTACACGAATATTTTACGGACATACTAAGCCGACTGGAATACATAAGTCCAGCCGCTCCCGATCAAATATATCGCGATTTACTTCCAGACAAGCGGACTAAACTCTAATAACAGATTACTAAATCTTACAAGACAGTAGCGCGGAGATGTTGCGGGAGGCTTGCTGTGATTCATGACAGATGAAAAGGATCTGTCACAGGCATCTGTCATTTGCAGAAGCCTTTCCAGTAAAGGGATTTGAGCTTAAAAATGACAGATGACAGAGTGTGCTGTGAAAACATTGCAGGCGGCAATGTTTGTAACTGTGAAAGAGATGAGGGCAGGCCCCTCGTAACCGTCTTGCAGGAGATGGTTGCAAACCAGTGTATGCTGCTTTGTTTAAGAGACAAGGTGGTGAGCGATACACCAAAAGGCGATGTAAATCGTCAGGTAACTGTACAAGAGATGACCGCAAGGGAATTATTGATGAAGCATCGAAAACTGTTCAGACGATGTCAGAACCGGGTCTTTTCTGTCAGACCCGGGATAAATCCGGAAGGAACCTGTTTACGGTCCGGGTGGCATCCGGTGCAAAGATAGCATGACTTGTACAGAGGCTTTTTCACGGAACGCAGGAACCTGCGCCGGGATGTGAAGGGAGAAGTTCAAGCAGAAGCCCTGCAAGAACCAGCGTACCGAGGACCGGAGGCAGGGGCGGACTGTTCCGTAGTAGCGACGAAGTTTCTGTAATGGAAATGGAGCCAAGGGAACAGCTTATTCAAGCGTAGTAAATGTACAACTATTAAAACAGGAGGATGCAAATGAAAGACGCAAAGTCGCATGAGATTTCTAAATTTTTAATCATGGATGCCTTCAAACGAGTCAAGGCAAACCATGGAAGTGCGGGTATTGACGGCGTATCGATTGAGCAGTTTGAGAAAAATCTCAAAGACAATCTCTACAAAATCTGGAACCGCATGAGTTCGGGAAGCTACTTCCCTCCATCGGTCAAACTGGTAGAAATACCTAAACCCAATGGAGACAAACGTCCGTTAGGTATACCTACGGTAGGAGACAGGATTGCTCAGATGGCAGCAGTGATGATGCTGGAGCCACAGATTGAACCCTGTTTCCACGAGGATTCTTATGCCTACAGGCCCAACCGCTCTGCACACGATGCCATCGCCAAAACACGCGAGCGGTGCTGGAAGTACAACTGGGTATTGGATATGGACATCAGCAAGTTCTTCGATTCTATTGACCACGAACTGTTGATTAAAGCAGTCAGACTTCACACCGATTGTGTATGGGTGCTGCTTTACATCGAACGGTGGCTCAAAGTTCCCTACGAACTGCAGGATGGAAGTAAAATCGACCGGGACAAAGGGGTCCCGCAAGGGTCCGTAATCGGACCTGTGCTGGCCAATTTGTTCCTGCATTACGCCTTCGACAAGTGGATGAGCAGGTATTATCCGCACATTCCCTTCGAAAGGTATGCAGACGACACCATCTGTCACTGCGCCACCCAATCCCAGGCCGAAGCACTGAAAGTAGCTGTTCAACAACGGTTTGCTCAATGTAAACTGATGTTGAACGATGACAAAACAAAGATTGTGTACTGTAAAGACAGCCGCAGAAAGGGAGAGTTTGATACAATCTCTTTCGATTTCCTTGGCTACACCTTCCGACCACGGAAGGCAAAAGGCAGAAATGGCATCAACTTTACAGGCTTTCTGCCGGCAATCAGCAACAAGGCCTGCAACCGCATCCGTGAAAAGATGCGCAGCTGGAAAACAAGGAAACAACTGTTTCTATCGCTGGAAACCCTGGCGAAAAGCATCAATCCGGTGCTTCGGGGATGGATTACTTATTATGGTAAATTTTATCCTACCCGACTCAAAATCCTGTTAGATGAAGTAAACAGACATCTTGCCAGATGGGTTACAGCCAAGTTCAAGCGCTTCAAGGGGAAACCCTATCGGGCTTACTACTGGCTGGGAAACATCTCCCGGAAAGAGTCTAAACTCTTTTACCACTGGCAGTGGGGAGTAACTCCAACAGCTAACAAGAAATGGTAATCTTATCAGACTGAATAAGAAGAGCCGTGTGATGGGAGACTGTCACGCACGGTTCTGTGAGAGGCTTGAGCTGAAATGCTCAGGCCTACTCGACTGTTTTCGCTTTTAATTCATTTTACTACGAATGAGAGGAAAGCCATGAGTTGAAATGATCCGGCCTACTACTAATATTAAAAATTTACCTTATCTTTGGATGTCCAAACTAAAATACATAAGACAAAATGAACAAACTTAATTCGCTTTTATTGGGTGGACTGGTTCTTTCCACTCTTCTCTCCTGTAAAAACGTTCCGCCACCCAAGGCTGTCTATCCAGTTCCAACGCCCGAACAAGTAGAATGGCACAAACTTGAAACATATGCATTTATCCATTTCGGACTGAATACATTCAATGACCTGGAATGGGGTTTTGGCAACACTCCGGCAAGTACCTTCAATCCCACACAACTGGATTGCGACCAGTGGGTATCTACCGTCAAGGCTGCCGGACTTAAGGGTGTTATCTTAACAGCGAAACACCACGACGGATTTTGCTTATGGCCAACAGCAACAACAGAATACAGCGTAAAGAACTCTCCCTGGAAAGAGGGAAAGGGAGACATGGTGAAAGAACTTTCGGAAGCCTGTAAACGTCAGGGATTGAAGTTTGGAATTTATCTTTCTCCGTGGGACAGGAACAATGCCAATTACGGAAAACCTGAATATGTAGAGACTTTCCATGCCCAGATGAAAGAGCTGTTAACAAATTATGGTCCTATTTTTGAATATTGGTTTGATGGTGCCAACGGAGGAAACGGATGGTACGGCGGTGCTAACGAAACCCGTTCGATCGATGCCAATACCTATTATAAATACGAAGAAGCGCGCGAAACTATAAAGAAACTGCATCCTGCAGCCATGATTTTTGGTGGTACAGTTCCTGATATCCGCTGGATTGGTAACGAAGAAGGATGGGCTGGTGCTACTCAATGGAGTTCGTACGACTACAGTAAACAAAAACATTACCGCGAAAGTCAGTGGGGCATGGAAGGTGCCGAACACTGGATGGGAGGAGAATGCGACGTATCCATTCGTCCGGGATGGTTCTACCACGCAAGAGAAGATCATCAAACCCGCTCGCTGGCCAATTTAGTAGATTTATATTACAGAAGTGTTGGACATAATGCAAACTTCCTGCTTAACTTCCCGGTAGCTCTTACCGGAAAAATCACTGCGGCCGACTCAACCCGTGCTGTGGAATGGTATCAGACAATTCAGAACGACCTTAAGGATAACTTACTAAAGGGAATTTCTGTTACAGCATCTAACACCCGCGGCAGAGAATACAGTGCATCTAAAGCAACAGATGGAAATTGGGACACCTACTGGGCTACAGAAGACGGGGTAACTGATGCAACGCTTACCTTCAAGCTGAATGAGCCTAAAAATGTAAACCGGCTGTTGATTCAGGAATATATTCCGCTGGGACAACGTGTACGCAGCTTCACAATAGAAACAGAAATCAACGGACAATGGAAACCTGTAGAGGCCGTAGATTCTACAACAACAGTAGGCTACAAACGTATTGTAAGGTTCCATACTGTTAAAGCAGAAAAAGTACGTATCCATTTTACCGATGCACGCGGTCCGCTTTGTATAAACAACGTAGAGGCTTTCCATGCACCGGCCCTGGTAACCGAACCGGCAATCAGCCGTAACGGAAAAGATGAGGTAACAATTACCGCCGGCGATAAAGGATCGGATGTTTACTATACAACCGATGGAACAACGCCTACAACAAAGTCTGCCCGTTATACCGCCCCCTTTGCATTTGCAAAGAAAGGAACTGTAAAGGCCATCGCATACGACGCCTCCTTCAACAAACAAAGTCCGGTTTCGTCTGCTGTCTTCGACATTCCAGCCAGTGGGCTTAAGATTGTAACGCCGAAGGACGAAAAAACAGCCGTAATACTGGATGGCAACGGTTACACAGCCTATTACCTTCCGGAAGGCAAGCAACAGCTGGAAGTGGAGTTGAACACCGAAGCACCAATAAGCGGATTTGTTTATGTACCCAATCAAGGGAGAGATGCCGGGGGGCATATTTCGAGCTACCAACTATATATTGACAATGTAAAGGTTGCCGAAGGTGAGTTCTCAAACATCAAGCACAACCCCATCGCACAGGAAATAAAGTTTACACCGGTAAAAGGAAAAAAGATCCGGCTTGTGGCTACATCCATAACTGAAAACGGCAAACGTGCCGGTATCGGCGAGTTTTCTGTTATTACAGCCGAATAAGGATAACAGGGTTCGGATTTATTGGTTACTTCGTAGTACTATAAGATTCGGTCTATTTGTGAAAAGGAGTAAGTCCCGGGTTGGGACTTACTCCTTTTTTATTGTTATGAAGAGTAGCTCATAAACCAATGCGTCACCTTCTCGCTATACGTTTTAGAAATCGGGATATCCGGAACCTTATCGATTCCAAGTTCAAGATAAATTCCATCCTTTTCCCGGCGGATCACCTTTACCTGTTCAAAATTAACCATAAACGAACGGTGGCATCGTAATACATGCGTGTCGGACATCAGCTCTTCGATCGCCTTTAGTGAATTACGCAGCATAAATTTGGAAAGGATACCTTTGTTAAGATACCAGATACACACATAATTGTCGGCCGACTCTAAATACAGCAGGTTGTTGCGTTTAACCGAGAGTTTAAAATCGCCCTTTTCATCGTAAAAGGAAAATACCGCCTGCTTTGCCGCACTATCCTCCTTGTTCTTTTCAAGTACCAGAAGCATACGTTCCTTCTCCTTATAAGAAAAGTACAAATGCAAGGCAGAGTAAGGAAGCAAAAGAACCAGACTGGTGTTGATGGCCGATTCCTTGAACACCCCCATCCAGTCTCTTCCCGGATTTAACACCAATGTATATATTGTATAGAAAAGAGACATGAAGAATATCTCGGTAAGAATCCATACACCGTAGGCACTGTAGGATATGGAATGCTTTCGTCCGTAATAGTACATACAGATACGGCTAAGTACCACCACCAATACACCCGTAAGGATAATTAAGCTGGAAAATATGAAAAATTTCAACTCGGATACATTGTACCAGTTGGGCGAATTAAACGGTTTGTAAATGTTTATAAATACCAGCGCAAAAAGGGCGGTAAGCAGGATCAGCCGAATGATGTTCGACTTTTCATAAACATACTTGGGAATTTTGTTGCTCAGTACCTCCATTTGTATACTCTGATTATTGAAAGCAAATGTACGAATATTTATCCTTTATCGACTCCCATCGGATTTAAGAGTAGGATGTATTTACCCCATATATCCCGATTTCGTCCCTAAATAGGAGTTTCTGCCCCTCGAAGGCTGCCCGAATACCTTCGATTTTGTTTTAAATACAAGATGTTGTTTGTTTGCAGTCAAAGAACTGTTTCGAACTATGAATGTCATTAATCGCACACAAGAACTTAAGGCCTTGTTCTCTTACGAACATAAGGTTGAGCTGGAAGAAAAACAACTTGAAATCCTGCCATACCGTTTTAGTCAAACGATGGGAGCACAGGATATCGAGTGCCTTTTACAGATTATGCCAACTCCCGGATTCAGTAAAATACCCGACAATGGCATTGAAGAGAATAAAAATTTCAATTATCTGATTTTTGCTCCGAAACGAAATGAAAAGCATAAAGATGCCATCTTGCTGCTTCACGGATTGAATGAACGAAGCTGGGAGAAGTACCTCACCTGGGCAGAATACCTGGCGGAGCATACAGGAAAAGCAGTGATTCTCTTTCCCATTGCATTTCATATGAACCGGACCCCGTTGTCGTGGCATCAGCCCCGGGCCATACTTCCCTGGGCACAACTCCGGAAAGAGATGATTGAAGATTTGAACAATTCTACTTTTGCCAATGCCGCCCTAAGCAGCCGTATTTCGGATAGCCCGTTGCGGTTTTATGCTTCGGGAAGAGAGACAATCTATAATTTGTGGCAGCTTACCAAGGAGATAAAAAACGGCGAGCATCCCCTGTTTGCAGAAGATGCCTCCATCAACATCTTCGCCTATTCAATTGGAGCACTCATATCGCAGGTGCTTTTACTGTCTAATCCCGAAAAGTTGTTCGACGAAACGAAACTGTTTATGTTTTGCGGTGGCTCCATATTTTGCAAGATGAATGGAAACTCCAAAGACATCATGGATCAGGAAGCGTTTGCTAAACTGCAAAACTATTTTCAATCCGACTTTCTGGATCCGTCCAAACTACCCTCCGTATGCAAGGAGGATTTTCTGGAAGAGGCTTTCAAGGCGATGATAAAACAGGAAAGTATGCAACACTTCAGGGAGTCTTTTTTCCAGAAAGCATGCAACCGTATCAGAGCCATATCACTGAAAAACGACATCGTAATGCCCACACAAGGTATTATTCAGGCATTGGGCAAACGGTGTGCCGATGTGGTATTAAAGGAACTTGATTTCCCTTTCGAATATTCGCATCAGATACCCTTCCCCTCCAACAAAAAGATCGAACCCGGATTGGTGGACTCCAGTTTTCGGGATCTATTCGGCAGAGTTGCCTCCTTCTTATAAAGGATGGCAGATAAAAAAGGCGGATTCCGTTTGGAATCCGCCTTACTAATATAGGATGCTTATCAGCTCTGTTCTTTCAAAATAACGTCGTGTGCTCCACCCTCTACAATACTTGTAGATGAAACCATCGTGATTTTTGCTTTCTTCTGAAGCTCTTCAATAGAAAGTGTACCGCAGCTGCACATGGTAGCCTTCACTTTACCCAATGTAAGTTTCAGGTTGTCTTTCATTTTACCGGCGTAAGGCACATAGCTGTCCACTCCTTCTTCAAACTTAAGACTTTCGGATCCGCCCATGTCGTAACGTTGCCAGTTTTGTGCACGGTTGGAACCTTCTCCCCAATATTCCTTTACATAGTTGTTTCCGATACGTAATTTCTTTGTGGGTGATTCGTCGAAACGGGCAAAATAGCGGCCCATCATTAAAAAGTCGGCTCCCATTGCCAGGGCTAGCACCATGTGATAATCGTGCACCAGACCACCGTCGCTACAAATAGGAACATACATTCCTGTTTTAGCATAGTGAGCATCACGAGCTTTTGCCACATCGATCAATGCGGTTGCCTGTCCGCGACCAATTCCCTTCTGCTCACGTGTGATACAGATGGAACCACCACCGATACCAACTTTAACAAAGTCGGCTCCGGCATCAACCAAATACTGGAATCCCTCCTGGTCTACCACATTACCTGCACCAACCAAGACCTGATTACCGTATGTTTCCTTTATCCAACGAAGGGTTTCATATTGCCACTCCGAATAACCGTCTGAAGAGTCGATACACAAAACGTCTACTCCGGCTTCAACAAGTGCAGGTACGCGCTCTTTGTAATCGCGGGTGTTGATTCCTGCTCCTACCAATAACTTCTTGTCCGAATTATCGGATAATTCGTGGGGATTGTTCTTGTGACTATCATAGTCCTTACGGAATACAAAGTAACAAAGATTCTGGTCCTTGTCGATAATAGGCAGTGTATTCAATTTATGATCCCAAATAATCTGATTGGCATCCGAAAGGCTTATGCCCAGATTCCCAACTGTAAGTTTGGAAAAGGGAGTCATCAGATCCTTTACTTTCTTATCCGGACTATCCACTCCCACACGGTAATCGCGGCTGGTAACCATACCGAGCAATTTACCGTTAGGCGTTCCATCGTCTGTAATACCGATGGTGGAATGTTCCGTTTTCTGAATCAATGACAAAATATCTGCCAACGTATTTTCAGGAGTAAGGTTAGAATCACTAACCACAAAACCTGCCTTGAATTTCTTAACTTTGCGAACCATTTCCGCCTGAGAAACAATTGGTTGAGAACCGAAGATAAAGGAAAGCCCTCCGTTACGAGCCAATTCAATAGCCAATTCGGGGCCGGAAACCGATTGCATGATTGCCGACACCAATGGAATATTCAGCTCGATAGCCGACTTCTCCCCTTTTGCGAACTTAACTAAAGGTGTTCTTAAAGACACATTGGATGGTACACATTGCTTCGTGGTCAAACCTGGAATAAGTAAATACTCCCCGAAAGTTCTCGATACATCGTTTAAGTAAATTGCCATAAGATTACTGTCTTTTTTTCGAAATAAAAAATTGTGTAAAAGTAGGCATTTTTGCCAATACAACCTAATAATATCTTACAAAATCGGGCTTAAGTGAATTTTGGCAATCAATTTTTTCCTAAGTTTGCACTTTATTACAAAAAAACAACGAATGGAGAATCAGCCGGTAAAGTTACCATCACCTATTATTTCACTTGTACCCATCCTTGTGTTGGTAAGCTTACTATTTGTAACAATCCGTACTTTCGGGAGTGATGCACTGAACGGAGGCAGTCAGATTTCGCTGCTTGCCACAACCGCCGTATGTTCGCTTATTGCCATGAGCGTGAGTAAAGTGCGTTGGAAAACTATAGAGACAGCTATCGTAAACAACATTACCGGAGTTGCCTCGGCATTGCTTATCCTGTTGATCATCGGCTCCATTTCAGGAAGCTGGATGATAAGCGGGGTGGTGCCTACACTTATATATTACGGCACCAAGCTGATTCATCCTACCTTCTTTTTGGTTTCTACCTGTGTTATTTGTGCAATTGTATCTGTTATGACCGGCAGTTCGTGGACAACCATTGCCACCATCGGTATCGCTCTGCTGGGGATCGGCAGGGCTCAGGGATACGACGAGGGATGGATTGCCGGAGCTATCATATCGGGTGCTTACTTTGGAGATAAGATTTCTCCCCTTTCGGACACTACGGTGCTAGCCTCGTCCATTACGGATACTCCGCTCTTCACTCATATCCGCTATATGATGATTACAACCATACCATCAATCACCATTTCATTAGTAATATTTACGATTGCAGGAATTTCTCATTCCGACGCATCCAGTAATCAGATGGGCCAATTCTCTGAGTTACTTAAAGAAAACTTTACGATTACCCCATGGCTACTAATTATACCGGTTGCAACAGGGTTATTGATCGCAAAGAAAGTGCCGCCTTTGATCACCTTATTTATATCATCCGTACTTGCCGGTGTTTTCGCACTTATTTTCCAGCCTGACATCTTGCTGGAAATTGCGGGAGATAATGCAGAAGGTTCCAACGCCATGTTCAAAGGGTTTATGACCATGTTTTACGGAAGTACCCAGATTGAAACAGGAAATGCGGAACTGAACGACCTGGTGTCCACCCGTGGAATGAGTGGTATGTTAGGAACCATCTGGCTGATAATTTGTGCCATGTGTTTTGGTGGAGCTATGGCTGCCAGCGGAATGTTGCAAAGTATAACCTCTTTGTTCCTCCGATTTATGAAACGGACTGTGGGGACTGTTGGCTCGACGGTGGCATCCGGTCTCTTTTTCAACATCTGTACAGCCGATCAGTATATGTCCATCATCTTAACCGGAAACATGTTTAAAGATATCTACAAGCAAAAAGGATACGAAAGCCGGTTACTGAGTCGCACAACCGAGGATGCTGTTACGGTAACTTCGCCACTTATCCCCTGGAACACCTGCGGAATGACCCAGGCAACCATTCTGGGAGTGGCTACTCTCTCCTATCTTCCCTATTGTTTTTTCAATCTGATAAGTCCCCTGATAAGTATATTCATTGCCTCAACAGGTTACAAAATAAAAAGAATACACGAAACAGGCCATAAATCCATACCTGATGAAAAAAATTAAAATCACACTACTTGCCAAAGTTGTAATCGCTATTGCTGCGGGTGTACTATTCGGCCAGTTTTTACCGGCTGGCATCGCCCGGTTCTTTGTTACCTTTAATTCGCTTTTTGGAAACTTTTTGAGTTTTACCATCCCTCTGATTATCGTAGGTCTGGTTACTCCTGCCATAGGAGATTTGGGGAAAGGTGCCGGTAAATTGCTTGCTATTACCGCACTGATTGCCTACTTATCCACAATTATGTCGGGCTTTTTCACCTATTTCAGCAGTGCGGCTGTTTTCCCTTCCATTATTCCGGTGTCGTCGAGCCTAAGTGCTGTTGAGAATCCGGAAAACTTTCTGCTGCTTCCCTATTTCAAGGTGGCCATGCCTCCGCTTATGGATGTGATGACGGCTCTTTTATTATCATTTACCATCGGATTGGGACTGTCGGCCATCAACGGGACAACGCTGAAAAACGGTTTTAGAGATTTCAGGGAGATTATCACCAAGCTGATAGAGGTGGTTATAATTCCGCTTTTACCTTTGCATATTTTTGGTATATTCCTGAATATGACTGTTAGTGGGCAGGTATTCAGTATCATTACGATGTTTGTAAAGATTATTGCATTCATCTTTGTGCTTCACGTCGTACTGCTGATTGTTCAATTTTGTATTGCCGGTGCAATCGGAAAGAAGAATCCCTTCAAGCTGTTGAAAACTATGCTGCCGGCTTATGCTACGGCATTAGGTACACAATCGTCGGCAGCAACTATACCTGTCACTTTGGCTCAGACCATCAAAAATGGAGTCCGCGAAAATATTGCCGTATTTACAGTTCCCCTTTGCGCAACCATTCATATGTCTGGTAGCACCATGAAAATAACTGCCTGCGCCATGGCAATAATGTACATGAGCGGACTTCCAGTCCAATTTACTGAAATCGGTGCTTTTATACTAATGTTGGCTATCACCATGGTAGCTGCACCGGGCGTACCGGGTGGTGCAATCATGGCTGCATTAGGATTGCTTCAAAGTATGCTTGGCTTTAATGAGACATTACAAGCATTGATGATTGCGTTGTACATAGCCATGGACAGTTTCGGTACTGCCTGCAACGTAACGGGAGATGGAGCCATCGCTGTTATAATGGATAAAATTGCAGGAGAAAAGCGATAGTCTATCTTATTAACAAATCGCACAAACGGGACACCCCTTTTTCTTCCATAAGCTTTAAGGCAATCTTTGCACATGCTTCGGCATCGGCTAGGGCATGGTGATGGTTCGCCAGGTTATATCCGCAATGAGCCGAAACGGTGTGAAGCTGGTGATTTACCAATGAGGGATATTGGCGTCTGGATAGTCTGCAGGTACAATAAAATGTATAATCCGGGTAACTCATTCCGTATAAAGAATGTACAGCCTTAAGACAACCTTCGTCAAACGGACTGTTATGGGCAACAAGCGGTATTCCTTCCAGTTGCGGAGCAATACCTTCCCAAACAACCGGAAAATCATCAGCATCAAGAGTGTCAGCCGACGATAATCCATGGATAGCGGTTGTCCACCGGGTATAGAAATTGGGACGAGGACGAATCAGGCTGTATAT
This sequence comes from Macellibacteroides fermentans, assembly GCF_013409575.1. Classification (NCBI taxonomy): domain Bacteria; kingdom Pseudomonadati; phylum Bacteroidota; class Bacteroidia; order Bacteroidales; family Porphyromonadaceae; genus Macellibacteroides; species Macellibacteroides fermentans. The sequence goes on from NZ_JACCCY010000003.1 coordinate 411,727, forward strand.
AGAATCTGTAATCTCTCCGTTTTCAACCAACACAATCCCCACGCTACAGACACTGCTTCGCTGACCATTGGCTGTTTCAAAATCTATCGCTGCAAATCGTTCCATTGATACCTCTTAATGCTTTTTTATTTCAGACAAAGATAGAAAGAATTTATACGTGCAAGCTATAGCTAAAGGGAATCTTTTCCTTTTGGAAGAAGGGAACGCTGACTCAAAAATTCCATGAACCGGGGTTTGTAATTATCTGAAATAGGAATGTATGCTTTTCCAAAAACGATGCGGTTCCGTTCGATGACTTTTATTTTCTGTGCCTGTACAATGTAGGAACGGTGTACCCTGATAAAATTCTTTGAGGGCAGCATCTCTTCCATTGTCTTCATACTCATCAGCGACAGGACGGGATGGTTATCGTCTTCCGTATATATCTTTACATAATCTTTTAGCCCCTCAATATACAGTATTTTATTAAGGGCTATCTGTATCAACTTGTATTCTGTCTTTACAAAAATACTCTCAATCTCCTCTTTAGCTGGAATTGCAGTCCCGTCTGCCTGAATGGTATTCTTACGTGTCATTTCGAACCATTGCAAAGCTTTGTTGGCCGCTGTAAGAAAATCGGGGTAACTGATAGGCTTCAATAAATAGTCGAGGGCATTCACTTTGTAGCTGTCCGCAGCATATCGTTCAAAGGCTGTGGTAAAGATAATACGTGTCTCTCCGCCTACGATCCGCGAGAACTCCAGACCATTAAGTTCGGGCATCTGTATATCTAAAAAAAGGATATCCACCGGATGGTCGGAGATGGCTGTAAGCGCATGAATAGCACTGTTGAACGTTCCTTCCAATGCAAGAAAAGGAGTCTTCTTTACGTAACTTTCAAGCAGACTTACTGCCAGAGGTTCGTCGTCTATCACATAACAGGTAAGTTTCATACATTTTCCTCTTTAAGTGTTAAACGCAATACAGCCCGAAATAAACTGCCTTCTTGTCCGCATTCAAGTACATACCTACCAGGGTAAAGCAACTCCAGTCTTTTTCTTAAATTACTCAGACCTATTCCGGATCCGCTTTTATCCTGGTCACTTTTTGGAAAGAAACTGTTGGTTATTTCGCAGGTCAGATTGTATCGGTCTGCTGCCATAATCTGAATATGGATGAAAGAGGGATTGCTATAACTTACCCCATGCTTGAAAGCATTTTCTATCAGTGAAATGAAAAGCAAGGGCGCAATCAGCGCACTAGAAGCTTCTCCCGATTCAATACGGGTTTCAAGTTTCACCTGCTCCGGCAGACGGATACGCATCAGCTCAATGTAATTACGCAAAAAATCAAGCTCCTTTTCCAAAGGAACAAAGTGTTGGTTGTTCTCGTAAAGAACATATCGGAGCAATTTGCTCAACTCGTGTACGGCCCCCTGTGCCCGTTCCGGACTGAAGGAGATAAGCGAATAGATGTTATTGAGGGTATTAAAAAGGAAATGGGGGTTTAGCTGACTTTTCAGGTTTTTCAGTTCGGCCTCTGCCCGTTCTTTTTCCAGGGCTGTTTTATCGGACTGCACCTTATACCAGCTGTTTGTCATCTTAATTGCTACACTTAATCCGGCAACCAAAAGATAAAGCACGGCATTTCCGAGAAAAAACAGAAAAGCATCCTGCCATTCTCTCTCGGGGCGAGGTCTGCCGATATGAGGATTAGGGAGGTATTGCATCATAAGATGCACAAAAATCATGGCTGAAGCAATAAGCACCACATTGGATGCAGCAAACTTCCATGCTTTCTTAGTGAATAAAAACTTTTCAATCAGCATCAATGAGTTTACATAGTAAACGATCATAAATGAAAAGGGGATGATCACGAACCGAAGATAACTCTCCAGCGTAACAGGCTGCGCCTCTCTTCCGGTAAAGAAAAAAGGCAGGCCGAACAAAACTCCCCAAGCTGCACAGTGAATTAGCCACTGAAACGGCCTTTTACTCTCAAATTCGCTCATTAAAGTTTCATTATTTTTCACAAAGATACAATTTATACGTAAATTCAATACTTATATCTACTCATATCGAATGGCCTCAATCGGATCAAGATCTGATGCTTTACGTGCCGGATACCATCCAAAAAATACACCGGTAATTGTACATACCAGAAAAGACAGAGCAACCGACCATGCCTGTATGGATATGGGAAATCGGAAAAGAATATTGACAACCAGAGAAGATCCTACGCCAAAAATAACACCGATGAGCCCACCAGTAACACTTATGAGTACGGCTTCGATCAGGAATTGAGCTAAAATATCACGTCCTTTGGCTCCGATACTCATGCGAAGTCCAATCTCCTTGGTCCGCTCCGTTACCGAAACATACATAATATTCATAATCCCAATTCCTCCAACTAAAAGCGAAATTCCTGCAACACAAGCCAGCAAAACAGTCATCAGGTCGGTCGTAGTAGTAAGCATGCTGCTTAACTCCTGCTGCGACCGGATATTGAAATCGTCGTCGTCCGTCAATTGTAACTTATGATTGCGGCGGAGCAGATCTTCAATTTCCGCAATCGCTTGTTCGGTATACTCTTCTTTCAATGCCGACGCCGTTATACCTTGCAGGTGCGTAATTGCCAAGACTCTCTTTTGAACGGTTGTATAGGGAGCCAACATCAGGTTGTCCTGGTCCATTCCCATACTGTTGTATCCTTTCGACTTAAGAACTCCAACCACTTTAAACGGAATTTTATTAAACCGGATCACCTTGCCTACAGGGCTCTCTCCTCCGGTGAATAGGTTGTCGACAATTGTTTTACCTATCACACAGACCTTGGCCGACGACAATATATCTTGCTCGCTGAACATATCACCTTCTTCGATCGAATATTTACGAATGCTCAGGTAATCTTCATTGATCCCATATACACTGGATGGATAATTTTTGGCTCCGTAAATAAGTTGTCCGCTGCTGTTCACCGTAGGAGAGACAGCACTCACATAGCGGGTTTCATTTTTGACAGCCTCATAATCTGCAAGTTTCAACGTCTCCATGGCAGATGCATCCTGACGTACACCGCCACGCATATCTGCCCCGGGTTGAATCATGATCATATTGGATCCCATCTCCGATATCTGACTCTGAATACTTTTTTTGGATCCCTGACCGATTGCAAGCATCGTGATTACCGAAGCTACTCCGATAATAATACCCAACATGGTAAGGAACCCTCTCATTTTATTGTTAGCCAATGCCCGGAGAGCAATCTTCAGCAGGTTTGTATAGTTCATAAAGCAATTTCTTTAATCTTCATTTTTTGGTAATTTATCCAAAGCCTCCCTGGCCGAAAGAATGGTAGGATTGATGCGATCTTCTACCACATGTCCGTCCCGGAGTAAAATGTTTCTGGAACAGTATCGGGCTATCTCCGGATTGTGTGTCACAAAAATAATGGTACGCCCCATCTTGTGAAGTTCCTGAAACAACACCAATATTTCGTAGGATGTCCTTGTATCAAGATTTCCCGTAGCCTCATCCGCTAAGATGATTACCGGATCATTCACCAACGCCCTTGCAATGGCAACCCGTTGCATCTGGCCTCCCGACATCTGATTGCTTTTATGATGCAAACGGTCGCCTAAGCCGACAGCTTCCAGTGCCTGGATAGATTTATTTTTCCTGGCAACAGCCGAATAGGCCGGATTATACATCAATGGCAATTCCACATTCTCGATGGCAGTTGTTTTAGGCAACAGATTGTAACTTTGAAATACAAATCCGATTTTCCGGTTTCGAAGTGAAGCTCTTTCATTCTTGCCCATTTTCCGGACCGAAACACCATCCAGGTAATAGTCGCCGGATGTTGGGGTATCTAAACATCCAAGCATGTTGAGCAGTGTCGATTTACCGGAACCGCTTGTTCCCATGATCGTTACAAATTCGCCTTCCGAGATTGAAAATGAGACTCCGCGAAGGGCATGAACCGTCTCCTCTCCTACCTGAAAATCTCGCTTGATGTTATCTAATCTTATTATTTCCTTTTTCATACAACTCAAATTTAAGAAAGAGTCAAACCCTTACTTTTTTCTGTTTGAACCCGGAGGCTGAGGCATAAACGGGCTCTTCTCTCCTGCCGGAGCTACCGTCGCTTCTGCCATGGAAGTAAGACTTACAACAACCTCTTCGCCTTCCTTCAAACCATCTGTTACCTCGGTTACACTTCCATTCGTGATTCCTACTGTTACCAATCTGGGGGTTAACACCATCCCCTTCTTCTGCCAGACTAATTTCTTACCGGCTGTAACAGCAGGCAATTTATCGGCAAGCGTGATTCCCAACGGTTCAAGAAGTGACGCATCCGGAACAAAGCGAAGTGCCTTGGATGGAACTGTAAGAATATTTGTACGTTCCAGTGTATAAATTGTAATATTGGCAGTAAGACCGGGTTTCAACTTCAAATCGGGATTCGGAGCATTGATTACCACTTCGTAGGTAACGACGTTTGAGGTGGTGGTTGCCTCAAGTCTGACCTGTGTAACCTGCCCTTCAAAAACATCGTTGGGATAGGCATCTACAGTAAATGAAACACGTTGTCCTTCCTCAACCTGACCTATATCCGCCTCATCTACGTTGGCAATCACCTCCATTTGTGTCAAATCGTTTGCAATCGTAAACAGCGTTGGAGTACTGAACCCAGCTGCAACAGTCTGCCCCTCTTCCACCGCTCTAGATATAACAACACCGTCAATGGGGATGTGATTGTAGCATAACCCAGATTCCGTTTTACTTTTACTAGATCGGCTTTATTCCCTTCGTAGGTATTTTTTGCTTTTTCATAATTGTAGACAGCCGTTTCATAGTCGGTATCGCTAATCAGCTTCTTTTCGTATAACGTTTTGCTCCGTGCAAAATTCTTCTGCTGATATTCATATTCAGTCTTACTGCTGGCCAAAGCTGATTGCTTACTGGCAAGTTCACTTTGTAAAGTTACTTTATCCATTTCAGCCAATAGTTGTCCTTTTTTTATCTGGCTGTTAAAATCGACATATATTTTATCGATAATACCCGATACCTGTGTTCCGACTTCGACTACGGTTATCGGCTCGACAGTACCCGTAGCCGTAACCATGGTATTGATTGAATTCCGGACTACCTTCCCTGTTTCCAGGGTCATTCTGTCTTTGGTTTTTCCTCCTTGCAATAAGAAATAAGCACCGATGGCAATAACAGCTACGATCCCTACACCTGTTATGATCCTTTTATTCTTCATATGCCTTGCTATTATATTGTTCTTTAATATGGTCAGTCTGCTTTTGAGTTTTTTTAAAAGGGGTAGTATATTGCAGCTACCCCTGTTTAAAAGCCTTTTCACAAAGACTTCAAACAAAAAAGAGAGTGAAATGAAATAATTAATAATTTATATCAATCGGTTTCTTCTGGTAGAAGTTCAACAGCTGAATACTCAGTATAGACATATACTTGCTCTGCAACACTTCTTGCTGAGCTGTAAGTAAATTGGTCTTTTCCGTAAGCAGCTCCAATGTATTTTTCATTCCCAGATAAAACTGCTCCTCTGTGAGTTTATAACTTTCTTCAACAGATTTAAGTCGTTCAATCGCCGAGGTATACTGATTTTGAGAAGAAATTGCATCCAGGTAGACTCCCTCGACAGTCTTTAACAGCTCCTTTTCAGCATTTAGGAAGTCAAGCTGACTGCTTTCGTATGCCAACTGGGCCTTTTCGACTGCCGATTTATTTTCGCGGTTGGAAAAAATAGGGATACTCAATGTAACTCCTATACTTTGGTTGAATTTGTTCCACATCTGACTTCCGAAGGAGTAATCCGTGCCGGAAAGATGACCGGTTCCTAAACCGGCATTTAGGGATAAAGACGGCAGGTATCCTGCTTTGGCTTTTTTCTTTTCCAATTCGGCAACGGAAATATTCATACGGCTGCTTTTTATCTGTGGCATCACACTCAGGGAGGTTTGATAAACAGTCTGCTTATCGGGAAGGGGACTAAGTACATCTTCCGAACTTAACTGGGGGATCTGTAAAAAAATCTCCTCGTTGATATTTAATTCCAGCAATTGCTTCAATTGCAGTTTATAATTTTCCAGGTTAGTCTGGGCTACAACAAGCTGGTATTTGTCCGTACTAAGCTGCGATTCCATCTGTGCCATGTCTGTACGCGAAATTGAGCCGGCCTTCAGCAATTCGGCAGAACGATCCCGTTGCGCCGCCGAGACTTCAACCGTATTCTCGTTTATCCGGACTGCTTCGTACGCATATAAAACCTGTAAATAGGTTTGAGTAATTGCAATCTCAATATCATCTTCACTCTGTTCAATACCCAGTTCCTGCATCTGGGTTTGGAGCTGCTGTTGTTTGATCGCAGTGGTTCGTTTGCCTCCATCAAAAAGTTTCAGGTTTGCATTCAGGGTATAATTCCCCGAATAAGAGGTATGTGTTGCCACTTCATTTGAAGGATAATTAACCAGTCCCTGTGTTACCGATGCTGTAAGAGACGGAAAAAGCTGGGCTTTGGCTGTTTTGGTATCCACTTTAGTCTCTTCAAGCGCGATCTTACTTTTCTTTACTTGAATATTATGCTCCAATGCATAATCAAGACAGCCTTTGAGTGTCCATTGGGTTGGTTTCTCCTGTGCCTGTGTTCCAAATGGAACACTAATCAACAGGGATAAAAGAATAAGCATGTATTGTTTCATATTGCTTCTGTATTTTCTTACGGAAGCAAAACTACTTTAACAAAAAAGCTCAACCAATTAAATTATAAGTAGCGCCCTATTTCATAGACAAACGACCTTTTAATCCCGACAAATCGAGTAGGAGGAAAACAAAAGTAGTTTTCTTCCTACTTTTGTTTTCCGACCTCTCCCACCACCGTACATGCCGTTCGGCATACGGCGGTTCTTTAATTACGATGCAGACGGCGATATAATCTCATTATTTGTGGATAACCTGCTCGGTCTAGACTCTCATCTGTAATTGCCCGATGCAGCACCCAGCTGTTGGCTATGTGCCAGTATCCTTTACGGGTATTAGCCCATTGCCAAGCCTGATGTTTGTTTATACCACATTTCTGGAGATTATGTGACTTCGTGCTGATTTTCTTCCAACTCTTCCATATATACGTCCTTAGCCTGCGACGATACCAACCATCCGTCTTTTGGATAAATTGGTTCATGTCTGCTAAACGGTAGTAAGTTAGCCAGCCTCGTACGTATTGTGACAATCGTTGCTTTAGCCATGCATAACCTTTTCCATTGTTTCGTTTGGTTATTTGTTTGAGCGTGCGTTTGAACTTTTCTTGACTTGTACGGTGGGTGCGTAGACCGCACTTGCCTTTGGACCTTCAGTAGAATGAGTAGCCAAGGTATTTCATGCCTCGAACATCTCCAATGATGGTCTTTTCCATATTCACTTTAAGGAAGAGTTTCTTCTCTAAATAGGTGGATATACTGTCTCGTACTCGTTCTGTGGCTCGCTTGCTTTTAACCAAAATCAGACAATCGTCTGCGTAGCGTACAAATGGATGACCTCGGCGAGACAACTCTTTATCAAGCTCATTCAGCAAGATATTGCTTAGAATCGGGCTTAACGGACCCCCTTGAGGAACTCCCTCCTCGGTTGATTCATACTTATGAGCAACCATTACGCCGGCTTTGAGATAGTGATGGATAAGTGAAATTACCCGTCCATCTTTGATTGTCCGTGACAACACCTCTATCAGCTTGCTATGGTTTACTGTATCGAAGAATCGTTCCAAGTCAAGGTTTATGCAGTAATGATACCCATTGTCTGCATATTCCTGCACCCGCTTCAGCGCATCGTGGGCGCTGCGGTTTGGGCGGAAGCCAAAACTGTTGTCATTGAACTCTCGTTCGTATATCGGTATCAACACTTGGCTTATAGCCTGTTGGATGAACCGGTCAACAACCGTAGGGATACCGAGTTGACGTGCCTTGCCGTTGTCCTTGGGGATATCGACACGACGGACCGGATTGGGCCGGTACTTACCCTTTAGTAGCTGCTCTATCAATTCGTCTTTGTGGAGGTTTAGGTATGGCAACAGTTCGCTCGTTCCCATCTTATCGACACCTCCGGATCCGTCATTCCCTATTACTTGCCGATAAGATCGATTTAAGTTTTCGGGACTCAGGATAAGTTCCAACAAATTGGTTGTGCCTATCTGCACTTCCACTAGGTTTTCACCTATTATCCTCATAAAAGTCTGCGCTCCATCATACCCTTCGGATTCCGTCCTATTCATCTGATGGCAGCCAACAGATTCTGTTGTTTGCTGCATTGTTTCTTCCATTTGGTAATAATGTAATAATTCCAGTTTAATTAAAGTTCAGTCCTTCACCAGGTTGTCGATGTTTTTTTCCCTTCCCGGTTACTATGACCTCTGCTGACTTCTCACGGTTCGTTGTTACTGCTCGGATGACCTCGCCCGTGAGATCTCCCCAGTTATGGACGTATTCTTTCAATCTTATACCTGCTTGATTTACTCCAAGTGTTCCGAACAGCTATCGGACTTTGTTTTGTATTGCAAACTAATCCACACTCGTGAGCCTTGGTATCAAGTTTCTGTTCGTCAGGCCAGATCTTTGCCGAAGACTTCCTTCAGATTACACCTCGCGATGAACACCCTTGTCGTTGGCTGGACGCTTCCCGCTGTTAGGGCGCGTTGGGGACTTACACCCGTTAGAATACGTTCGTGCTGGGCGAACAATAAAAAAGGTGGCCTCACCAAGAGACCACCTTCTATCTAACATTCCATCAAATTATTGACTACAATTTATGTATAACTTTCAGCATTTGTTCTCCCAGTCCAATCGTATATCCCTGCGAAACAAAAACTACCCGGCCGAATGTATCGGCAATCACAAATATAGGCAACGTATCTGCATTTGGCAGATTCATAGCATTTACAAGCATTTTCGAAATCTTGGCATCTGTATCGACTCCAAAGGTGATTGTCTTGGGTAAAGTACCGAATTCCTTGGCATCGAAATTTTTCAATTGCTGTTCGTTAGGGAACAATAGAACCATGCTACGCCCCCATGCTTCATATTCCTTTGCAAACTGGGCCAGGTCACGCAAAGCATGATTTGTAGGTTCCTGTCTTGCCCCAAGAATAGCTACCACAAAGTATCCCCGGCCGGTTGTTGACAAGATTGTCTGCTCTTTATCCGAATCTGCCGGACGATAGGAAGCTTCTGCATTAATACTGCCGATAACCTGTACTTCTTCCGTATTCTCCCTCATCTTAAGATCAATCTGTGTCGTTTTTCCTGCAACAACAGAGAAAAAAGTAACATTTGTAAGCACAGATCCATTGGCCATACGCGTACCTGTAATCAACATATAATTTCCTTCATCAAGATTGAGAGGCGTTTTCAGTAAAGCACTCCATGAATTTCCCATTCCCATATCTGCGCTGCCGCTTCGTTCGAAATTTAAAGTCTGCAGTTTGGCATCCGCTCCCAGCTTTGCAATGGTAAAATGGCTATAGTACTGCGGATCCTGTAATGATTTGATTGCTTTATAGGAAGCTGTTACTTTACCCTGTTTCGGATTATCCTGCAAATTACCGGTAAAATCTACATCGATCCATTGATTCTGATGATAGTACTGTACTTTTCCTGCAACAGGTTCAATTTGTGCCGGTATCCCCAGCGAACGGGCCATCGCAACAAAAAATACGTTTCGGGAATCTGTATCGGCTACCCGGGCTTTCCATACACCTAAAGGCATGATTGGAATACGTTGTGCATTCAATTCATCAGCCAGGCGGATGCTGTCGCTTACCCATTTCACCAATAGTTGAGGGTTCTCTTTCACTGACTGAATGAAAGAACTTTCAAATCCTGCAGCAAGAACTTTCTTATAAGGTGTAAGAAATTCATTTGCCACACGGGGATTCATAATATAAGTAGCAAATAATGAGGATGAATCAGCAGGCGTATTGTTCAGATGATCCTTCAATACGTCGGCAGGAGTGTCCCTTAGGTCCTTCGCCGAAATAACTCCCAGTAGTTCAAGAGCCAGCTCACGCTTTTCCTGAGGGGTTTCAATCAGGAACTGCTCAATCTCTTTCCAGTTACCCCGGCTACCCACTAAATAATCGGCTGTCTTAAGAGGATCTACACCCAACGCTTTGGCCAGTGAATCGGCCTTTTCGATGGAATAGAATGTCGACACATACGTATTTCTGATCTTATCTTCATCAAGCAGACGTTTTGCATTCGTTTCTTTCTGTTCTTCCGTTACTGTTGCAGGAATTGCGCCATCCACCGGCGGAACGATATCCATTTCGAAAGTTGTCTGATATCCGGGAGTCTTATCAAGTATAATTGTAATACTTTCCTCTTTTCCCATCGAAACCTTTCCATATCCAAACTTATTATCTTTCGATGCCCACACAAACAAATCTCCTTTACCAGAAGACAAGAAGCTTTTTCCTTCTTTATCCGTCTTTTTTGTGGCGACAGAATAAAATTCAGCGTAATTGTATATCTTAAATTCCACATCGGCTCCTTCAACCGGACTTCCGGATGCATCAACTACAGTCACATAGGCTTTGGCCGTAGGAGCATAGTTGTCTATCACATTAATTTCGGTATAGTTGGCCGTTACGCTCATTACCTCTTCCGGACCATTGTAACGTCCGAATGCTTTCGTATGCATCAACATTCCCCGGTAAGCCGGTCCGTTAAACCATCCGAGATCCAGTACCGGTTCCGGTTCGCAGGCACCCATAAAATGCCATTTTCCATCCACCCACGCTTCAACCCAGGCATGATTATCATCTGTATGAGCCCAACGGGGAGTATAAACCTGACGGGCCGGTATTCCCACAGCTCTTAAGGCTGCTACAGTAAATGTGGATTCTTCTCCACAGCGTCCGTAGGCTGTTTTTACCGAAGCCATCGGAGAGCTAGTTCTAGCATCCGAAGGTGTATAAACTACCTTTTCGTGGCACCAATGATTCACTTCAAGGATTGCATCGTGCAATGAAAGGTTTTTCACCCGGTCTTTCAGTTCATCATAGAAAACAATCCGGCTTTCATCCAGCGTTTCATTATTCACACGGATGGGGAGTACGAAATGTCTAAAAATATCTTCGGGGATTGAATCGCCCCAGGGCATTTCCTGCTGAGCCTTAAAGGTGGAACGTACACTTCGCAGGTACAGATCGCCCTCATAATCCGTAAGGTCTCCGATGGGCATGTAAGCATACAAGAATGTTAGCGCCTCTTTTTCCTTCAAGCTCAATGATTCGTTAAAAACGGCAAACAGATCTCCATCAGGCAATAGCCTTTGCTTTTCCTGAAAATCTTTTTCAACCTGCGATCGGTAGGCGTCGTCAGTTATAAAGTGTTTTTCGGAACATCCGGACAGAAGTAATACTGCCACCAGTAACAATAGTTGTATTTTTTGCATAGTCTAAATAAATAATTATGAGTGCCAAAAATAATAAAAACAGCCGAAATAACAGAAGCCGCCACAATATAATTCTTGTGGCGGCTTCCATATATGTAATAACAAAATTGTCTTCCTGTTACATTGCTGAAATCTCAACAAGTTCCATTTCAAAAATCAATGTCGAATAAGCCGGAATTTCTCCTTGTCCAGTTTTTCCGTATCCTAATTCCTGCGGAATCCAAACCTCCCATTTATCACCCACATGCATATGTTGCAGAGCCACCGTCCATCCCAGGATAGTCTGTCCGGCAACAAGTGTCGTGAAAGGAGAGCCGTCTTCAAATAGCTTTTGGTCGAACTTAGTACCATCAACCAGCGATCCTTTGTAGTACACTTTCACCGTACTTGTGTACAAAGGCTGTTTACCAGTTCCTGCTTTTAGAACTTTATAGTAGATACTGCCTTCCTTTCCCTGAGATTCGATACGGTTATAGCCCGCCTCAAATGCCTTCGCATTAAAAGCCTCTTCGTTCTTGAGCTTCCAGGCCTCATCAATAACCTCTTCGTTGTCATCACTACATGACGAAGCCGATAAGACAAAGCAGAACATCACAAGAAGTATGTGCCAATATTTTTTCATTCGTTTATTTTTTTGAAAAGTGATTTCATATTAACCTTTTCCGAAATAATATCGTGCAGCTTATTGATAGGAACACGTTCCTGCAACATGGTATCACGGAAACGGATTGTTACACAATTATCGTTCAACGTATCATGGTCAACCGTAATACAGAAAGGAGTACCTATGGCATCCTGACGACGGTAACGTTTACCGATGGAATCTTTTTCATCGTACTGACAACGGAAATCAAACTTCAGATCGTTTATGATTTCGTTGGCCTTTTCAGGAAGTCCATCTTTCTTTACCAATGGCATTACAGCAAGCTTAACAGGAGCAACCTGAGCTGGCAATTTCAGAACCACACGGGTTTCGCCATTTTCCAAAGTCTCTTCACAATACGAACCGGCCAGAACACTAAGGAACAGGCGGTCTACCCCAATAGAGGTTTCAATTACATACGGTGTATAGCTCTTATTCAATTCAGGATCGAAATACTGCATTTTCTTGCCTGAAAATTTCTCATGCTGACTTAAGTCGAAATCTGTACGGCTGTGTATACCTTCCACCTCTTTGAATCCGAAAGGCATTTCAAATTCAATATCTGTAGCGGCATTGGCATAGTGAGCCAGCTTGTCGTGGTCATGATAACGGTACTTCTGATCACCCAATCCCAACGCTTTGTGCCAGTTCAGACGGGCTTGCTTCCATTTGGCAAACCAATCCAGCTCTTCTCCCGGACGAACAAAGAATTGCATCTCCATCTGCTCGAATTCACGCATACGGAAAATGAACTGACGAGCCACAATTTCGTTACGGAATGCTTTACCGATCTGTGCAATACCAAACGGAATTTTCATACGGCCGGTTTTCTGCACATTCAGGAAATTAACAAAAATACCCTGAGCAGTTTCGGGACGAAGGTACACCTTCATGGCGCCGTCGGCTGTAGATCCCATTTCGGTAGAAAACATCAGATTGAACTGACGTACATCGGTCCAGTTTCTGGTACCTGATATAGGACATACTATTTCGCATTCGATGATAAGATCACGAAGGTCTTCAAAATTGGCATCGTTCAGGTCTTTTGCAAAGCGGGCATGTACTTCATCCCTTTTAGCCTGGTTTTCAAGCACCCTTGGATTTGTAGCACGGAACTGTGCCTCATCAAACGATTCACCGAAACGTTTGGCCGCTTTGGCAACCTCTTTGTCAATCTTCTCGTCAAGTTTAGCCAGATAATCTTCAATCAAAACATCTGCGCGATAACGTTTTTTAGAATCCTTGTTATCAATCAAAGGATCGTTAAAGGCATCCACATGGCCAGAAGCTTTCCAGATAGTAGGATGCATAAAGATAGCAGAATCAATCCCCACAACGTTGTCGTTCAGCAAGGTCATGCTATCCCACCAATATTTCTTCAGATTGTTTTTAAGTTCAACTCCCATCTGTCCATAATCGTACACTGCCCCTAAGCCGTCGTAGATTTCTGAGGACGGGAATACGAATCCGTATTCTTTACAGTGCGAAACTAACTTCTTAAATACATCTTCTTGTGCCATATTACGCAGTATAAAAATTATTCTAACTTTAAAGCATGCAAAGTAAGTGATTTTTTTCGATTATGTTCGTATATTTGCCAAAGCATGAGCTAAATTTAGCATTATATATGAGACCGGAAGATATTACAGAGCTGAACGACAACGAAGACAACAAGGAAAATGAAGTGGAGTTAACCGAAAACGACAATCAGGAAACCTCCACCCATTCAGAATATAAAATACCTGGAAAAACAGAAGGAAGAGTATCATATCACCTTTCCGGCATGTATCAGGACTGGTTCCTTGATTATGCTTCGTATGTGATATTGGAACGTGCTGTACCTCATATAAATGACGGATTAAAGCCGGTTCAACGACGGATCCTTCACTCCATGAAGCGTCTGGACGACGGCCGCTACAATAAAGTGGCAAACATTGTTGGTCACACCATGCAGTTCCACCCGCACGGAGACGCATCCATTGGTGATGCCCTCGTACAGTTGGGACAAAAAGATTTGTTGATTGATTGCCAGGGAAACTGGGGGAATATACTTACAGGTGATGGTGCTGCTGCGCCCCGTTACATTGAAGCCCGCTTATCCAAATTTGCTCTTGAAACGGTTTTCAATCCTAAAACAACTCACTGGCAGCAATCGTATGACGGACGCAATAAGGAACCTATCACCCTGCCGGTCAAGTTTCCACTTCTGCTGGCTCAGGGAGTGGAGGGTATCGCTGTAGGTCTGGCATCAAAAATCCTGCCGCATAACTTCAACGAACTGCTGGATGCCAGTATAGCCTATCTGCAAGACAGACCATTTATCCTATATCCCGATTTTCAGACGGGGGGATCTATCGATATATCCAAGTACAACGATGGCGAACGGGGAGGTTCCGTTAAGGTGAGGGCCAAGATTTCCAAACTTGATAATAAAACGCTTGTTATCAGCGAAATCCCCTATGGAAAAACAACGTCTACCATCATTGAGTCAATCCTGAAAGCGAACGACAAGGGGAAAATAAAGATCAAGAAGGTCGACGATAATACAGCCCGTAATGTGGAGATTCTCGTTCACCTTGCGCCGGGCGTATCCTCGGATAAGACGATTGATGCGCTGTATGCATTTACGGACTGTGAAATCAGTATATCGCCCAATTGCTGCGTAATCAGAGACAACAAACCTCATTTCCTGGGTGTAAGTGAAGTCCTGCGCCATTCGGCAGACGACACCCTCCACTTGCTGCGAACTGAACTGGAAATTGAGAAAGCCGAGCAGGAAGAGGCTCTGTTTTTTGCATCGCTGGAGAAAATCTTCATCGAAGAGCGGATTTACAAGGACAAGGAATTTGAGAATTCGAAAGACATGGACGAGGCTGTAGCACATATTGATATGCGTCTAACCCCGTTCAAACCATCGTTTATTCGGGAAGTTACCCGCGAAGACATTCTCAAGCTGATGGAGATCAAGATGGGCCGTATCCTGAAATTCAATTCGGACAAAAGTGAAGCCTTTATCGCTCAGACGAAAGAGGCAATCAACAAAATAGATTACCACCTGAATAATATCGTTCAATATACGGTGGATTGGTTTGCCATGCTGAAAGAAAAATACGGCAAGAACTATCCCCGAATGACCGAAATTCGCAATTTTGACACAATTGAGGCTTCCAAGGTTGTGGAGGCAAACGAGAAATTATACATTAACAGGGAAGAGGGATTCATCGGAATGAGTCTGAAGAAAGATGAATTCGTATGCAATTGCTCCGACATCGATGATATTATTATTTTCTTCCGCGACGGAACCTACAAAGTGGTCAAGGTTTCGGACAAAATGTTTGTGGGAAAGAACGTTCTCTATCTGAATGTATTTAAGCGGAACGACAACCGCACCATATACAACGTAATTTACCGGGATGGCAAAACGGCTCCGCATTACATCAAAAGATTTGCGGTTACCGGAGTAACGCGCGACAAGGACTACGATCTAACCAAAGGCACTCCAGGCTCAAGGATTGTGTATTTTAGTGCAAATCCCAATGGAGAAGCAGAAACGGTTAAGGTTATCTTAAAACCCAAACCCCGTCAGAAGTTACTTGTATTCGAAAAAGACTTCAGTTCAATTGCAATCAAGGGACGTGCCTCCATGGGTAATCTGCTCACTAAAGCCGAGGTGCATAAAATTACACTGAAGCAAAAAGGCAGCTCCACTCTGGGGGGAAGGCAGGTCTGGTTCGACAGAGACGTACTCCGGTTAAACTACGACGGCAGAGGAGAGGCTTTGGGCGAGTTCCTGAGCGACGACCTGATTCTGGTAATTTGCCGGAATGGCGACTTCTTCACAACCAATTTTGACCTGAGCAATCACTATGAAGATAATATCCTCATTATAGAAAAATTCGACTCGTCGAAGGTGTGGACTGCCGCACTGTGGGATGCCGACCAGAAGTACAATTACCTGAAACGGTTCCAGCTGGAATCAAGTTCGCGTAAGCAAAACTTTTTGGGCGAGAATACAGAAAGCAGGCTCTTGCTTCTTACCGATGAAACCTATCCGCGCATCGAAGTCATATTTGGCGGACACGACAGCTTCAGGGAAACCCTGGTGTTGGATGCCGAAGAATTTATTGCGGTAAAAGGATTTAAAGCAAAAGGAAAACGCATCTCAACTTACGAGGTTGAAACCGTAAATGAACTTGAACCGGTTCGTTTCCCTCAGGAAAACAAGGATACAAGTGAAACGGTTGAAGAGGATGAGGAAAATTTGGACGATAAAAGCAATACAGATATTCTGGATGAAATAACGGGACAGATGAAACTATTTGATGAATAAAGCCTATGAAGCGTATAGTCAGCCTTCTGATCATAACTCTTTATCTTTCGTCTTCGCTTACAGCCCAGGAAGACAAAGGAGAACAACCATGGTCCGTCAATGAAGCAACCCTTGTGGGTGCGGGTGGGTATAATATTAAAGACTCCTACCTTTCTCCCCTCAAGTACACCGGATGGGGACTGAGAATTCTTAATGAAAGGATGAAGATGACAAGGCTGGCCAATTACAACGTATCCCGGCAACAGTTTATCAATCTGGATCTTGCATTTACCCGTAATCCGGCCGAAACAGCTTCCTCCTTTGCGGGGTTTGCCGATTATAGCTTAGGATATCATTACCACTTCCTGCCCGACCCAAATCTCAAGATACTTACCGGTGCTTCTCTTAAAGGATTATTCGGTTTTATTTACAATACAAGAAATGGAAACAATCCGGCTTCTGCCAAGGCAGAGATTGACCTGAATCTCTCGGCCATGGCTATCTATAGGCTTCAGCTGAAAGAGTATCCGGTAACCTTACGTTATCAGGTAGAAATCCCGCTATCCGGAGTCATGTTCTCTCCACATTTCGGACAATCTTATTACGAAATATTCAATTTGGGAAATAACGATGGTGTCGTGCTATTCAGCTCACTGCACAACAAATTCGGCATACGCAATTACCTTACGGCCGACTTTCCGGTTGGTAATTTCACAATCCGGGCCGGCTACCTCAATTCCTATTACAATACAGATGTAAATGGGATACAGAGTCACATCGTATCTCATTCGTTTCTTATCGGTTTTGTAAAAGAATTTGTATCTTTTGGCGGTAAAAAGCTTAAGAAGACTAACAGCTATAACAGTGCCTATTATTGAGATAATGAAAAAAAGCATACCATATTGCCTGCTTCTCCTTGTGTCGTTCTGGCTGTTTTCGTGTGAGAAAGCCGACGAGTACTCTTCTGCTCCGAGGGAAAACTTCGAAGCTCTCTGGAAAATCATGGACGAACACTACTGTTTCTTTGAATATAAGGATGTAGATTGGAACGATGTGTATGCCCGTTACAGCGTGCAGGTTACCGACACCATGAAGCAAGATCAGCTATTCAAATTGCTTGGCGAAATGCTGAATGAACTAAAAGACGGTCACACGAATCTTATCTCCTCCTTTGATGTAAGCCGGTACTGGAAATGGTATGAAGACTATCCTGCTAATTTCTCGGAAGATATTCAGGAAAACTACCTCGGAACCGATTACATGATTGCGGGTGGAATGAAATACAAGAAACTTTCCAAAGATGTTGGCTACATTTATTACGGAAGCTTCTCCAATGCCGTTGGGGAGACCAACCTGGACTATATTTTAATGTATTTCAAAGATTGCAAGGCAATTATTCTGGACGTTCGGGATAACGGAGGAGGTTCGTTAACCTATTCCGACAGGATCGCTGCACGCTTCCTTGATAATAAAATTACAACCGGTTATATTTTACATAAAACAGGAACCGGGCACAACGATTTCTCCAGACCTTACGAACTTACCCTCATCCCGTCCGAACGTGTACGGTGGCTGCGTCCGGTGGTTGTACTCACCAACCGACATTGCTTTAGTGCAACAAACGATTTTGTGAACAAGATGAAGATGATGCCTCACTCAACCATTCTTGGTGATCGCACCGGGGGGGGAAGTGGTTTTCCTTTCAATTCGGAACTTCCCAATGGATGGAGTGTCCGGTTTTCTGCCAGTCCGATGTTAAATGCAGCTATGGAGCATACCGAATTCGGAATCGATCCGGACGTGAAGGTCAATATGCTTACCGAAGACATGCAACGGGGTAAAGACACCCTAATTGAAGCTGCATTGCAGCTTATCGAACGGATGAACATTAAAATTTAAATCATATATTGAATAAAAATAACTCAAATACTTGTTTCTTTATAAAAAAGCATTACCTTTGCACCGCAATCAAGAGCGGCTGTGGCGTAATTGGTAGCCGCGCCAGACTTAGGATCTGGTGACGAGAGTCGTGGGGGTTCGAGTCCCTTCAGCCGCACAAACAGAAATCCTTGCAAGTTTACTTGCAGGGATTTTTTGTTATTCTTCGTCCTTAACCTGACCATCACCCGGAACAACTTCATCAGGGAGAATCTCATTGTCAGCAGTAACACCCTCTTCAATATACTCTTTTTTGAAAATATCGACACAAAGAATAAACACCGATATTAATAATGGCCCGAATATAATGCCCATAAATCCGAATAAGGAAAGACCGATAATCACCCCAAAAATTGTTATCAAAGGATGAGTATCCGCAATCTTTTTCTGCAAGACAAAACGAATCAGGTTATCGATATTGGTAATTATGATCAACGAATAGGCCAGCAGACCGATTGCATTACCCCATTCGCCGGTTAAGAATAGATAAATAACGAGGGGTACCCACACCAATGCAGTACCAACCACAGGAATAATGGTAGCCACACAGGTAAGCACACAAAAAAGCAATGCACTGGGAACACCGAATATAAGATAAGCAATAAGAGCAATTAGGCCTTGAATAATACCCAATAACGGAATACCGATGGCATTGGATCTCACTATTACATTGATTTCGTTCAGCACATTCCGCTTTTCCCTGTCATTGAAGGGCAACAGATCATACACGTAATTTTCCATCTCCTTCCCTCCTATCAACATAAAGAACAGGACGAAAAGCAACGTCACCATATTCACGGCAAATCCACTTAAACTCCCCACCAACACCTGTCCGATATTAGGCAACAGTCCAAGCACCATATCAATATTCTTCTTGTCAAATAAATTGTATCCCGTCTTAATCCGGATCAGGTCGGCAATATGCTCGGCAGTACGTAACAATGAAGCAGTGTCCAGATTCAGGTGCTGAAGCTTATTTACCAACAACCACACTACAAAAAACAAAGGAATCAGAAAACAGAGAACAGCCTCGGCCAATAAAAGAAGAGCCACCCTGTTTTTTTTGAATCCCTTCTTTACAACCAGAAAAAGCATCTGCTTTCTCAACAGGATATAAATGGTGAAAGCACCTAAGATTCCGCCCAGGAAGGGAATAAATTCAATAAATAACACGATCCCCAGGGCAATAATAATTATAATCAGGGAATATTTCCAGTATTGTTCTTTAAAGCTCATAATATCAATTATTGTTGATGCATGTAAAAATACGATTATTCCATCAAAGGATAACATAAACAGCAACCGAATTACATTTTACAGTATTACATCAGATTCACCCTCCAAACTCCTGTGTAACAATCTTTATATTTGTTAAAATTAGCAAGAAAAAAGGAAACTGAAACCTTAAGTTACAACAAAAAACGCTTTTTTTTATTATTTTTGTAACATACGCATTGATAATAGGTATATTAACAGCCAACTATCAAAATTAGCCGGATAAAGCCGGTTTATACAAATTATCATTTAAATCATAAATTAAAGAATTGCCCATGTTACATAATGCCGAAGAAGTTTTATTAATCTGTTCAGTCATTTTATTTGTAAGTATCCTGGCCGGTAAAGCCGGCTTCAGAGTCGGATTGCCCGCCCTGCTATTATTTTTGGGAATAGGGATGCTCTTTGGAAGCGACGGTCTGGGTCTGCAGTTCAGCAATCCGCAGATTGCCCAGTTCATCGGGATGATTGCACTTAGTATCATCCTGTTTTCGGGAGGTATGGATACAAAACTATCCGAAATAAAACCGATTGCATCGCAAGGAGTTGTATTGGCAACGCTCGGGGTATTGGTAACTACCGCTATAACGGGATATTTTATATTCTGGCTTACAGGGCTGGTTGCCGGTTACGAAACACTGACACTGGCAGAATCATTACTAATGGCGGCTGTTATGTCGTCGACCGACTCAGCTTCTGTTTTTTCCATTCTGCGAAGCAAAGGGGTTTACCTCAAACAACGCCTTCGACCCACCCTCGAGCTGGAAAGCGGAAGTAACGACCCGATGGCCTATATGCTTACCATAATACTGATTGCCTATATCCAGAGTAACGGTATGAATTTTCTGGATGGAGCCATTTCGCTGGCCGTTCAGCTAATATTAGGTTTGATAGCAGGATACATCTTAGGAAAAGTATCGGTATGGATCATTAATAAGGTAAATGTAGAGAATCAATCCCTGTATCCGATACTTTTGCTGGCAGTCATTTTCTTCATCTTTTCAATCACATCGCTCTTAAAAGGAAACGGATATCTGGCTGTCTACATTGCCGGATTGGTGGTTGGAAACACGAAGATTATCCACAAGAAGAGTATTGTAACTTTCTTCGACGGATTCACCTGGTTATGGCAGATCGTAATGTTTATCACGCTGGGGTTGCTGGTTAACCCCCACGAACTGCTTCCTGTGGCTGGAATCGGACTGACGGTTGGTATTTTTATGATTATTTTCGCCCGACCGATAACCGTATTTCTTTGTCTGCTTCCTTTCCGGAATTTCACCACAAAAGCCAAGCTTTACATTTCGTGGGTTGGATTACGCGGAGCTGTTCCCATCATCTTTGCCACCTATCCATTGATAGCGGGCATCGAAAATGCCAACCTTATTTTTAACGTGGTATTCTTTATCACCATCCTTTCACTTTTGGTACAGGGAACAACTGTAACCCATGTTGCCAGGTGGTTGCATCTCACAGACGCTCCGGACAGGAAAGACGAATTCGGCATTGAGCTGCCGGAAGAGATAAAGTCGGCCATGAGCGAAATAGACATCACCAAAGAGGTGTTAAGTCACGGCAACAAACTGATGCAGCTCAAACTGCCCGATCACACATTGGCGGTTATGGTTAAAAGAGATGGGAAATATTTCATACCCAAGGGTAATACCGAACTGCACGAAAACGATAAGTTACTGATGATATCGGACAACGACGAAGCGTTGCTCCAATCGTACGAATCATTGGGTATAAAAGGTTTCACAATGAAAAAGAATTAATACCGACAAATTACGTACATTTGTGACAACAATATAACGGTTAACAATGGCAGCAAAGAAAGACAGAATCTTATGGGCAGATGATGAGATTGATCTATTAAAACCTCACATCCTGTTCCTGCAAGACAAAGGGTACGAAGTCGTACCTGTAGTAAGTGGACAAGATGCCATTGATTATTGTCGCGAGCAGACCTTCGATATTATCTTCCTTGATGAGAACATGCCCGGACTTACAGGGCTTGAGACGCTGGTATTCATCAAGGAGATTGCACCATCCGTACCGGTTGTAATGGTAACCAAAAGTGAAGAAGAAAGCATCATGAACCAGGCAATCGGCAATAAAATTGCCGATTACCTGATCAAGCCTGTCAACCCCAACCAATTACTTCTTTCAATAAAAAAGAATGTGCACCAGCAGGTTATTATTTCCGAAACCACAACGGTTGGTTATCAACAGGAATTTAACCGGATCGGCATGCAGATAAACGACTCGCTTACGGCAAACGACTGGGTGGAGGTATACAAGAAGCTGGTTTATTGGGAACTGGAGTTGGAAAGCGGACAGGGACCGATGACCGACATGCTGCGTATGCAAAAGCAGGAAGCCAACCAGGCTTTCGGTAAATTCATTAAAAAGAATTATCTGGGATGGATGCAGGATTCTGCCAAGCGGCCCGAAATGAGTCCGGATCTATTCAAGCAAAGGGTATTCCCGATGCTGGACAATGAAGAGAAATTATTCTTTATCCTTATCGATAATTTCCGGCTGGACCAATGGCGCGTTGTAAAAGAGTTGTTGGCCGATTACTACACCTACGACGAATCCCTGTATTACAGCATCCTTCCCACGGCAACCCAATATGCGCGTAACGCCATATTTTCGGGACTTATGCCTCAGCAGATAGCCAAGATGTTTCCGGAACTATGGGTGGACGAGGACAGCGAAGAGGGTAAAAACCTGAACGAAGCCCCGCTCATTCAGACACAGATAGAGCGGTTCCGCAAAAAATATTCATTTTCCTATACCAAGGTGTACGACTCCGAGCATGGCGAAAAGCTAATATCCTCCCTGCCCCAGTTGCTTCACAACCAACTGAACGTAGTGGTGCTCAATTTTGTGGACATGCTTTCGCACGCCCGTACTGAAAGTAAAACCATCCGCGAACTGGCGCAGACCGAAGCAGCCTACCGGAGTCTTACCCGCTCCTGGTTCCAGCACTCTTCCACCCTCGAGCTTTTTAAACGGATTGCAGAGAAGGGCTATAAGGTAGTTCTTACTACAGACCACGGTACAATCAGGGTAAACGAAGCGGTAAAAGTGATTGGCGACAAACATACTACTACCAATTTACGGTATAAAGTGGGAAAAACGCTGAACTATAATCCGCGCGAAGTGTTTGAAATTAATGATCCGGGAAAGGCGGGACTCCCCTCTCCCAACATCAGCAGTAAATATATTTTCGCCATGAACGATAGTTTTATGGCATATCCGAATAATTACAATTATTACGTTTCATATTATAAAAACACCTTTCAGCATGGAGGTATCTCACTCGAGGAGATGATAATACCTTTCGTTGTGCTGGATCCCAAAAGATAACAGTATAAAAAAAGATGACAACTATTCAGATTAACAGTTTAGATTCTATCCGCGAATCGGCAAAGGCTTTTCTGGCGGCAATGGACGATCGTACGGTATTTGCCTTTCATGGTCAGATGGGCGCAGGTAAGACAACCTTCATCAAGGCCATCTGTGAAGAACTTGGCGTTGAGGATGTTATCAACAGCCCCACATTCGCTATCATCAACGAATACCGTTCCGAAACTACCGGCGAGCTTATCTATCACTTTGATTTCTACCGCATCAACAAACTGAGCGAAGCCGAAGATATCGGAACAGAAGATTACTTCTATTCGGGCGCCCTTTGTTTCATCGAATGGCCCGAGAAGATCGAAGACCTGTTGCCGGGCGACGTAGTGGAGGTTACAATCAAAGAAAACCCGGACGGTACACGTACCGTAGAAATAAACTAAGACCATGGGCCCCTCAGAGTATTTTATCCTGGTAATCTTTATCGCATTGGGACTGTTTTCACTTACAGCAGCCATCCTGAACATCGATTGGTATTTCAAAACCAGTGGAGCTGCCACGTTCATTAAATTATTCGGCCGTCAAGGAGCCCGTATATTTTATGGACTCCTTGGGTTGGCACTCATTGCCTGTGGGGTATGCGGTTTACTCTATTGGTAAAATTCATATCAAATAATTAGCATGCAAGAAACAAAAAACACCGGAGGTATACGTTCGTTTAGTCGGAACTTCTGGACTGTCATTCTCATGGAGCTCTTCGAGCGGGGCTCGTACTACGGCGTTATGTCTGTGTTATCCGTCTATCTGGTACTGGGTATCGATCAGGGCGGATTAGGATTTTCGAAAGAGAGTGTGGGTGTTATAAAGAGCACCATCACACCGCTTCTGTACATCCTGCCCATACTTTCGGGGGCGATTGCCGACAGATACGGATATAAGAAGGTGCTTACCTTTGCTTTTCTCGTGATGTCTACCGGCTATTTCCTTACCAGCTTAAGCACAACCTACACCTTTGTGTTCGCAAGTCTTCTGCTGATGGTGGTGGGAGCCGGCTGCTTCAAACCCATCATTTCGGGCACCATTGCCAGAGAAACAAACGAAAGCAACTCCACCCTCGGATTTGGTATTTTCTACTGGTCCATCAACCTGGGAGCCTTTATTTTCCCGCTGTTGCTGGTACCTTATCTGAAGGCGATATCCTGGAACT
This sequence comes from Macellibacteroides fermentans, assembly GCF_013409575.1. Classification (NCBI taxonomy): domain Bacteria; kingdom Pseudomonadati; phylum Bacteroidota; class Bacteroidia; order Bacteroidales; family Porphyromonadaceae; genus Macellibacteroides; species Macellibacteroides fermentans. The sequence continues at coordinate 435,915 of NZ_JACCCY010000003.1, forward strand.
ACATATTTATTATGGCAGCGGTGGGAACCGGCTGGCTGTTCTTTCTGAACCTTTTCGTGTACAAAGAACCGGCCCGTCCGGCTGTTGCAGGGAAAGTGAGCGATATGCTCAAGAATGTGGTCCTGGTGCTTAAAGACATCCGATTTATGTCCATGATCCTAATATACAGCGGATTCTGGATTCTCTATTTTCAGATGTTCGACACCGTATTATGGTATCTTACGGAACATGTAGACGTTACTCCTGTGAATCAGGTCGTAAATAGGTTTCTGGGTCTCTTTACCGAGAATCCCGACTGGAAATTCGATGCAGAGCACGTAACCGTGATCAATGCCTTTGCCATTATTTCGTTGCAGCTGGTAGTATCTTCCATCGTAAAGCATACGCCGGCACTACCCACTATGATAACCGGATTGCTTATTGCTACCGCCGGAATGGCTTGCCTGGCTATATCAACCAGTGTGTGGATATTTATTGCCGGAATCTTTATTTTCAGCATTGGCGAAATGGTGGCTCACCCCAAGTTTATCTCCTATGTAGGTCTGATAGCCCCCGAAGATAAAAAAGCGTTGTATCTGGGCTACTCTTTTCTATATGGAGTGATAGGAAGCGGTATCGGTGGAATTCTGGGAGCTAAACTCTATGTACATTATGTAGACGAGCTCAACCAGCCGGACATGCTTTGGCTCATATTCTCCGGAATCGGACTGGTTACCATCTTCGGATTGATGGCTTACCATAAATTTTTGGCTCCAAGAAAATAGGGCGAAGCAAATACCAGCCACTTTACTCAAATCATAAAACAGTGAGGGATGTCTTAAATTAAAGACATCCCTCATTATTTTGTAGTATCAGCTTTCCGGATCAGTCCACCATCGCAAAGTCGAGTTGCTTTCTCTCCAGGTTAGCCTGAGCCACCTTGATCGTAATCGGATCACCCAAACGATACTGACGTTTCTTACGTCTTCCTATCAGGCAATAATTCTTTTCATCAAATTCGTAATAATCATCATCCAGATCACGTATAGGCACCAATCCCTCGCACTTGTTCTCATTCAGTTCTACGTACAGTCCCCATTCGGTAACACCCGAAATTACACCATCGTATACCATGCCCAGCTTATCACTCATAAACTCGACCTGTTTGTATTTCGTAGAAGCCCTTTCGGCATTGGCTGCCACCTGCTCCATACTGGAGCAATGTTCGCACAAATCCTCGTATTTGGCTTTCACCACACTCCGGCCGCCAGCCAGGTAACGCTCCAATAAGCGATGAACCATCATATCCGGATACCGGCGTATGGGACTGGTAAAGTGCGTATAATAATCGAACGCCAGTCCGTAGTGCCCCACATTCTCGGTAGAATATACAGCCTTAGCCATGGCACGTATCGCTACTGTCTCGATCAGGTTCTCCTCGCGTTTTCCCTGTACCTCATCCAGCAAATGGTTAATACCCTTGGAAACATCCGTCTTGCTTCCGTCCGTTTTCAGCTTATAACCGAAACGACGAATAAAAGAGGCAAAATTCTCCATCTTATCGGGATCCGGTAAATCGTGGATACGATACACGAACGTTTTCTTGGTCTTCCCCTGAGGCACTTTGCCTACAAACTCGGCAACCGTACGGTTTGCGAGCAACATAAACTCCTCAATCATCTTATTGGCATCTTTCGATTCCTTGAAGTAGACACTCAACGGCTTGCCATACTCATCAATCTCGAACTTCACCTCGTAACGCTCAAAAGCAATAGCTCCATCCTTGAACCGTTTGGCCCGTAACTTCTTGGCCAAACCATCCATGGCAAGAATAGCCTCTTCACATTCGCCGGTTCCTTTCTCTATAATCTCCTGTGCCTCTTCGTAGGTAAACCTCCGGTCGCTTTTAATCAGCGTACGGCAAATGCGCGAATTCTTTACAACAGCCTCCGGAGTCATTTCAAACACCACCGAGAAGCAGAATTTCTCTTCATTGGGGCGAAGCGAACAAAGTCCGTTACTAAGCCGTTCGGGTAACATAGGAATGGTACGGTCTACCAGATAAACACTTGTAGCCCTGCTCAGCGCCTCTTTGTCAATGATGCTGTCCGGTTTTACAAAATGCGTAACATCGGCAATATGTACTCCTATCTCAATCAGTCCGGAAGGCAATTTGCGATACGAAAGTGCATCATCAAAGTCCTTCGCATCTTTAGGGTCCACCGTAAAAGTAAGCACATCGCGGAAGTCCTCCCTCTCGGCCAGATCCTTCTCCGTTATCTCGCCCGAAATATCTTCGGCAGCCTTCTCTACATTCTCCGGATATTTATAAGGCAACCCGAACTCCGCCAGGATAGCATGCATCTCCGCATCATTCTGTCCGGCTACCCCTAAAATATCAACCACTTCACCCAGTGGATTCTTAGCACCCTCGGGCCATTCGACAATACGAACAATGGCCTTGTCGCCGTTCTTTCCACCCTTTAATTTATCTTTGGGGATAAAGATATCGTTGGCCAATGTTTTATTTTCCGTAACCAAAAAGGCAAACCCTTTGGCCACCTGTAATTTTCCAACAAACGTCTTCTCCACACTTTCCAGCACTTCCAGTACTTCGGCCTCCTGCTCCGCTCCTTTCTTTTTGGCAAACAGCTGAACCTTCACCTTGTCGCCCGTCATTGCATGGCCCGAATTACGTTCTGCTACAAATACCGGCGTACCGCCATCTTCGGGCAGGAATGAATTCTTGCCGTTGCTTCTGCGTGAAAAAGTTCCTACGGCAACCGTTCCGATTCCGTTGTAACGATAGCGGCCACGATCAATCTCAGAGATAAAATCGTCGGCTGCAAGGTCGTACAATATATCCACAATCATCAATTTCTGGACCTGAGCCTCCAGCCCCAGAATCTTACTTATCTGCTTATAGTTAAAAGACTCTTTAGGAGATGCCTGGAAAGCCGCTATTACAGCCTGCACCATTGCCTGTTTCTTCATTCGCTTTCCCGAACCTTTATTCTCCGTCTTTTCGTTTTTGTCTTTTTTTCCTGATTTCTTTCTCATCTTATTCTTCATTTAAATTGGCAGCGCAGGCTACCTGTATACAAAGTAAACAAATAAATCCGAAAAAGTATCGTTGAGCCACCTAAATTGGATAAACAAACCGTTACTTCGAGAATTTAGTAGCTTTTACCCCCACTGCTCCGGGTTTACATACAAACAAGCTGCCGCTCTGCGGGTACTTGGCCAGGTCGCTTTCCGACAATCCGGCACGGGCGGTCGTTATATAAAGTATATCCAGATTTTCTCCTCCAAAAGCACACGAAGCTACATTGGGAGCGGGCAATTCAATCTTTTTGAGCAACTCGCCAGTCTGCGGATTATAACAATACACTCCATATCCACCCCACTGAGCCACCCAGAGGTTACCGTTGCGGTCGATTGTCATCCCGTCCGGAGAGCCGGTTCCTTCGGCCAGTGTAACAGCAATCCCGTCAAACTCGATATTCCCGGTGGAAGCATCATACTTATACCGGGCAACCTTACCCGTTGGCGTATCGTTATAGTACATAAACCGCTTATCGGCCGTCCACACAATGCCATTCGAAATTGTAACGCTGTCCAGTTTCACAGTAACAACGCCATCCCGTGTAACCGTATACAACTTACCGGCACCTTTAGGTGCTCCGAATCCCATGGTACCGACCCAAAGACGGCCTTCCGGATCACACTTCCCGTCGTTGCACCGCACCGTACCAGCCACATCATCGATAGAGGCAACATGTTCGTTAGCTCCTGTAATCAAATTAACACGTACAATCTCATTCTGTAACGAAACCACCACGGTTGAATCCGTTTCGGGCACTACGGTAGACACCATCCGATCGAATGTCCAGGTATTGCAAGTCTCCAACCCGGGTAAATATTCATACAGGGTCTTACCCTCGATATCCACCCAGAAAAGCGACTTACGTTCCGGATGCCATATACTGCCTTCGCCGGTAGTCGCTTTCGCTTCAAAGGCAACAACAGGCTTTTCTGTGAGCGTATTTCCGGAACAAGACGAAAGAAACAAGAAACAAAAGGCAGGTAAGGCCAAAGCCAGCGAAGTCAACGAATCTAACATAGCGGATGTTTTCATATTTAATTCATTTAGTAAAACAAAAATAGTAATTTTCTTTCCAACAAAGAGATAGGTTTACAGATAATGCACAATGCCCCTCAAATAATTGCTCCAATCAAATAAAACCGATTTATGCGCAAACCATCTGTCATCTCTCATTTTTCGTCGTTTTTCCCTGTATTTACAGGGGTTCCGGCAATGACAGATCCCTTTTTTCATCTATCATGTATCTGTCATCTCTCATTAACCCGAAGGCAGCCCCCTCCCATCCCGAAGGTTGTAATTTTATCAGATTATAACCATTTTTTCCTTCTATACTTACTCTAAGGCATTTCAATACCGATCTTTACTCATTTTCCTGTATACAATTAGTATTTTGCATGCCGGATACTAATCGTTGGACCATGGTCAAGTTTTCGTTGGACCATGGTCTACTTATTGTTGGACCAAGGTTGAGATATCGTTGGACCATGGTCCAACGATTAATTGCCTTAATTCAACAGGGCAGACGCATATTATTTTAGAGCTAAAAGAGTAAGGATTATTACTTAATGTGTATATATATAATGCAGATATTCAATATATTAAACATAGCATATCTGACGTTCATAATTTATTGTATCAAAACATCGTCAATTTAAAATAAGATTAAAATAGCCATATTTAATATTAATCGTACATATTGTATGTGATAAAATTTGCTTTAAAAATAATAACCGTCTCTAAAAATTGGATGTATCTTTTTGCTACGACAACTTTGTTAAGTTAAAACTTTAATCAGAATATTTAAGTTCAGTTTGAAGTCATATTGACATTACTAAAAAGAGCCCAAAAACGGTAATTACAACTACGAAAAGAAAGATAATAAATCTTCAAAATAATCACTTAAACTCATTGATATCTCAGTAAAAAATCGTATATTTACCTTATTATCAATAGTTTAAATACATAAAATATGACATTGCTTGCTTTTGCTTCAAGTATCGAAGATTATCGTTTTGACAGAAATAAGGTTCACTCTGCAGAAACTATTATTTATATTACGTTAGCTGCCGTTATTTGCGGGGCCGAGACATGGAATGAAATAGAAGACTTTGGTCATTGTAAAATTGATTTCTTCTCTCGTACGATCCCTTCTTTTAATGGAATACCCTCACATGATACATTTAACCGATTTTTCACAGTCTTGGATACCTCATATTTTGAAAATCAATTCAGAGAATGGGTTAAATCCATATGTGGCAAGTATAAAGGCGTGGTTGCTATCGACGGCAAAACAATATGCGGAGCATATGAGTCTGAAGAGGCTAAATTATTCAGAGGTACCTACTTAAAACCATCGAGTCCCAAATATAAACTTCACATGGTAAGTGCCTGGGCCGCAGACAATGGAATAAGCCTTGGACAAATCAAGACAGAAGAAAAATCCAATGAAATTACCGCTATCCCCGAACTATTGGAAGCATTAGATATTAAAGAGTGTATAATCACTATTGATGCTATGGGATGTCAAAAGACAATAGCATCTAAAATAATAGACAAAGAAGCTGATTACGTTTTGGCTGTGAAAAACAACCATATGCATTTATACAAAGAAATAGAACATTTTTTCACCATTTGGAGTGCTGAGAAGCCCAACCGGGTAAGCGTTTACGAGAAGAGCGAGACTGGACATGGTCGTTTGGAAAAAAGAACTTGCATAGCCTGTGACAACCTATACTGGTTAAATACTAAAGACTTCACTCAATGGGCTGGTTTGAAAACATTTGCCTGTGTCATTACAGAGCGTACCGTTCCAGGCGAAAAAGGCCCTCGTAAACAAAAAGAAACCAGATACTATATTTCTTCATTAGCTTTAGATGCTGAATTAATCGCTAGTTCTGTCAGAAAACACTGGTCTGTGGAAAATAATTTACACTGGCAATTGGATGTCTCGTTTAATGAAGATTACGGAAGAAAGAAGAACAATGCTGCCGTCAACTTTTCGCTTGTCTCTAAAACAGCTTTATCTATGTTAAAGCACTATGAAAGTAAAAGTAGCATTGCTCGCAAAAGAAAATCAGCAGGATGGTCTGACGACGTTCTCCAAAGCATACTTTCTGTGGAGAAATTTTAATGCGTCTGCCCTGCTTAATTCAAAAAAATTAAAGTATACAGGAAGCGGACTTAATAGATTAACAGGAAGTTACAATATAATGCAGCATTGCCGTATGATATCTATTTAACAGCTTATTAACCAATTTTAATAGATTAATTACCTAACCCCACAGAATTAATTATATATTTGAGAAAAATATTGAAGGACTTTTGTTAATCTGCATGTATGAATAAAAAAACATCCATACTTAATCCTTGCAAACCATGAAACTACAACGACTGATTCTTTTCGTTTTAGTGCTGCATTCAACTCTATATATCTGGGCAGATTCAAATGTCAGGTATTCTATTGAAGGTAGTTTGCATGATACCAGTGGACAGTCCATTAACTACGCAACGGTAACTCTGTTATCTGCAATTGATTCAACTTATATAGGAGGTAGTATCACCAATGAGGATGGAAAATTTAAAATCAACAATTTATCATCCGGCAGATATACATTGCAAATAACTCATTTGCTGTTTAAACGTAAACATGTAGACGTTGTAATTAAAGACAATATGGCCTTATCTCCAATTGTTTTAGAAGAGAATATCAATGAATTAGGGGCTGTTATTGTTACCGCCAATGCAATTCAGCATAAACCAGACAGATACATTGTTTCATTGCAGGGGAATCCAATAGTCAAAGGAAATAATACAACGGAAGTTCTTGGTCTAATGCCCGGGATCACCAACGAAAGAGGAGTTTTAAAATTAAATGGAAGAGACGTCTCTCAAATTTATATAGATGGACGTAAGCTAAGAGATCGAAAAGAACTGGATGCTATACAGGCTGATAATATTGATAAAATTGAAATTATATATCTTTCAGGAAGCGAAGAAGATGCAGGAAGTACAGGTGGAATTATAGATATTAAACTCAAAAAGCTAGTTAATGGAGGATACTATGGAGCAGTATCCGGCGACTATGCTCTTCTTCTTACCGAAGGGCATTACTCAGATAATATAAATGCGTCCGTAAATTATGCGTATAAGAGACTAAGTGTCTATAATTATCTGTCTTATAATGATTTCAAACAGACAGATACGTATGAAATCAGCTCAATCTATAAGCAGTTGGAGCAGAATATAACGATGAGAACTCAGGAGAGAGGATGGAAGCAAAGCTTCTCTGACAGGTTAAGCCTATCCTATGAACTGAATAAAATGCATAGTATTGGCATTAATGGAAGATTAAGTATTGCTGATGCAACTCCAATTCAACACTCCAGTTCTATCGTAAAAAATAGTAACGAGACTGCTACGAATTCAACTGGCTCGGATATTAACAATGATACAAAGAACAGGCAATATCAATTGGCATTGAATTATAATTGGCAGATTGATTCTAAAGGATCCAACTTCAAACTTATTGCTGATTATCTAAATTTTTCAAATCAAATCCAACAAAACGGCATTTATAGATATGGAATTAATAGTGAATCAGAAACTAATAAATACTCCCAAAATGATATAGACAATAAAACCGATATGTATGAAGTTGACGCCAGATTTGCAATTATGATTGGGAAGAAAGGTCAGTTAGATTTTGGAGCAAACTACAGCCTGAATAAATCTGATCAACAATTGGATTATCAACATTTAATAAATAATGCATGGATTGCTGATACTGATTTATGCGATAATTATATGTTGGAAGGAATAAAGTATGCAGGATATATGTCGTATTCCTCTGCAATTGGCAAGAAAATAAAATATAAAGCCGGCTATAGAATTCAACAAAATAAAATAAGTTACCATTCAAAAAAGATATACGAAACAAACTTACGTACTTATTTTGGATTCTACCCCTCTCTTAGCTTAATGTACAATATTAATCCTCAGGATGGTACATACATTAACCTAAATTATCAACGAGACATGGATCCGATACCATATAATGCCATAACTCCTGTTATTGTGTATAATAATGAAAATTCATACACAAAGGGTAATGTAAATATTAAACCGGTCAATTTTCATATAATTATGCTTGGAACGGCATATAAAAGCAAATGGAATCTAAACTATTTATTTGTTTCGGGAAACGATTTATTGTATTACAAGACATTCGTCGACGAGAAAAATCCTTTAGTAACTTATACTATGCCTGTAAACAACGGGCGTATGTACGGACATAGCTTTGCTACAGACCGTACATTTAAAATATCACAGTGGTGGAGTATAAAGGGTAATTTAAGGTTAGAGTGGATGAGATATAAGGGACTAGAAATCAATACCGCTGCATGGAAACCCTATGTATTATTAACAAATACATTTAATACCCTTTCTGGGTGGGGTGGTAATTTAACAGCATATTTAGAGCCGACCTACAAATCGCAAGAGCGTACCTATAAAGCGGTCTATGGATTATACGGTAAAGTGTATAAATATCTGCTAAAAGAAAAGCTACTGGCAAGTCTTAACTTTACAGCTCTTGCCCGTAACAGACAGATAATAATCGATACCCCGGATGTACTTTCCAAGAAAAGGTATCTCACAAGCCAAACAGGTATATCAATCGGAATAACATATAATTTCAATGGAGGTAAAAAAGTGACAACAAAACAAGTTCAAAGTATTCAGAAATATTATGAATACAAAGATAAATAGATTTATTGGCTTAGCCTTTAGCACTCATAAGAGTGCCAAGAAAATCTATTAACTCTCTGAATATCATCTATTAATTACAACTCCAAAAACATGAAAAAGGCAACATTAGTATTGGTAATCGCTTTGCTCGCAGGCTTGGCTGGATGCGGGCAAAAACAATCTATTAGCGATGATATAATCGTTGTTGACATTACGAAAGCTCCTTCGTCCAAAAAGGAATTGATTCTTCAGGATTTTATGGATGTGGAATATGTTGCCTTGGAAACAAAAGATGACTTTCTTAATCGAGGTGTTGTGCATGATATAGGCAAAAAGACAATATTGGTAACCAACCAAGACGATGGGGATATTTTTGTTTATGACAGAACCGGAAATGCATTAAGAAAAATAAACCGTAGAGGCCAAGGAGGTGAAGAATACATTAGTTGTTTTAATATTACTTTAGATGAGGAGAACGAAGAAATGTTTATTAACGACATCTCTCTCCAAAAAATTCATGTATATGACTTATATGGAAACTTTAAACGGAGTTTTCAACACAAAAAAGGTAACGGGATTTTATTTTATAACGACATATTTAATTATGACAAGAGTAATCTGATTTGTTATGACCAATACAATGAAAAAATTCCATTTGTTCTTATTTCAAAAAAGGATGGCAGTATTACCAAAGAAATCAAAATTCCCTTTAAAAAGAAAATACTACTATTACAGCAAACAAGAGATGAAGAACATATTTATATAAAGACCCCGGGGCCTTATCGTAGAATTATAACCTTCAAAGGCAATTGGATATTATCAGAAACTTCATCCGATACCGTATATACATTATCTCCAGATTATAGTTTATATCCGCTTTTAGTAAGAACTCCTTCTATCCAAACTATGAATCCGGAGGTATTTCTTATATTAAGGTTTTTTTCAGACCGTTATTATTTTATGGAAACAATTAAAAATGTATTTGATTTTAGTACAGGAAAAGGGTTTTCTAGAACTTTTTTCATGTACGACAGGCAGGAAAAAGCATTTTTCAATTATACAGTTTATAATGGCGACTATACAATCAAAAAAGAGATATACATGAACTGGTTAAGACCTGTAAATCACGAAATCGAATCTTGGCAAGCTTTAGATGCGAACCAGCTCATAGAATCCTATAATAATGGGGAGCTGAAAGGGAAACTGAATAAAATTGCTGCAACATTGAATGAGGATTCAAACCCTGTGATAATGCTGATTAAGCATAAGAAACAGACTAATTTCTGGGAACAATGATCAGTATAACAAATGATTCATAGAAGAAAAGATTTATAGATATACATTATAAAAATATAGCGATGAAATATACATTAACTTTTTTGACAATAGTTTTAATGATTACCTCTTGTAACATTGAAAACTCAAAGACCAATAATATTGTTGACAAATTTACATGGGAAGTTCAGCTTGCAGGATATGATTATGAAAAACTGGATGAAAAAGGAGAGATAAGACTCGAGGATTTTATATTAGAATTTGAAAAGTTCCCTTGGATTGAACAAATAGAGGGTCGCAATAAAATACAGGAAGGTTGCTCTCCAAGCCTTTTTGTAAATGACCATAAATCTTCAACATGCCTTTGGGTTTCAATGACTGGTGATAAAAAAGAGTATGTATATTTAATCGGATACGTTTATAAAAAAACTGTAAAAGATTATTATGGACCAGGGAATCCCAAAGAGATAAATTGGGTCGAAATTTATTTAACAGATGATGCAGAACTAGTAAAACGATGTTATAATTTATTTTTCCACAGAGAGACTGTCAAATTAGTTAAAAGGCTTAAGAAGCTTGAAATGTATGGAGAAGCGGAATCTCTTCAACAATAATCCGAACTACAAGAAAAACAGATAAGGCCGGCTCAATCAAATTTGAACCGGCCTTTAATGTCTATCTGTTACTATTTATTTTTTACACTGATTTCTGATCCAGGATATGCGGGCTGAATTCTGTTCGGGGAAAGTCCAATGGCCTGTTTCAAGGTACAGATGAAGATCTTTGGGGGCTTTGATAACATTATAAGCTGCATGCATAGATGTGGGAGGGCAAACCACATCGTTATAACCCCAGCTGTACCATCCAAGTGCTTTTACTCTACTGGCAAAATTCACAACATCAAAATAAGAAAGTGTTTCTACTTCGTTTGGCTGAGGTTTGGTATTCTTATAATAATGTGGCCAACCACCTGCCCGGTTGTTCAGGTATCCTGCAAAATCGCTTAGTGCCGGATAGAATGCAGCCAGGAATTTGATTCGGGAATCCAGTCCGGCTGTAATGATGGACAAGGCTCCTCCCTGACTACCACCTGTTACTCCTACCGTTGCTCCATCAAACTCAGGCAACGAATAAATGAAGTCTACAGCTCTTACGCATCCAAGATACACCCGTTTGTAATAGTGATTGTCGCGGTCGTTCTTGTTAATCCCGTTATAATTGCGCAAGGCACCTGAAGCAAGACTGTTGTAGAGCTCCTGAGGTAAATTAACCGGGATTCCGTGGATACCTATTTCAAGAGAGATTATATCTTCACCCATATTGGAACCTCCATAGGGACGAATGCCTGCACCCGGTACCAATAAAACAGCCGGATATTTACCGGGCTTCACCGGAACGGAAAGCATACCGTATACACGTGAACCTCTCATGTCATTCTGAAAACTTACATGATACACATTAAGCGAAGAGGTACACTTTTCGGGGACCAACACCATGGTAGGATCAAGCGGCGTTTTACGTGCTTCATCAATCGAGTTGCTCCAGAAAAGATCGAAGTCTTTCGGATCGGGGGTGGTAGGGCGGATCTTTTCTGCTTCATAGGCTACAGTTGCCAATCCTTCGTATTCTTTACCATCTACTTTTGCAACCACACGGCAACGAAGAAAGCCCGGCTCCTTCAAGGAGGCTTTCAGTTCAGTCTTACCGTCTTTCAGAACCACATTCTGTTTCTTAACAGAGGGAAATGCCTCCGGGCCCAGTTCATAGTCGACCGTCACATTATCCAAAAGAACCTGACTTTTAAAAACCTGCACGGAAAATTTCGCCTCCTGTTTAATTTTATATTCCCAGTTGGAATGATCGGGAGATATAACCACACTAATCAGTTTCTGTGCAGGCTGAGCCAGTGCAATGCCGAAAGGCATCAATAAAAACAACACGAGAAATGGAATTAAAAGCTTTTTCATAGAATTATTCATTTATGTTTTAATATAAGATTATCTTAAAGAACTTCATTGTTTCAATTGGGACAGCGGTTTATGCATCATCATATCTTCGATGATTCCGGTTAACTGCTCTTTAGGCATTTTAAATAACAATCTGGCATGCATACCTTCGGCGCACTTTTCCCATCGATTGCTTCCATCATCCATTACTGTCATTGTACCCCGTTCAATATCAAAATAGTCGCCTGCACCTCTCACTGCCACTAAAACAGCGGTTTGATCCCAGCTGTTTCGTCCATTTGGGTCGTCTTGAGGCAGGCACATGGCGAATGCATCAATTACCGGGCTTCCGATCTGCCTTGATGCAGCCAATTGTTTTCCTGTAAGAATTTGTTCGCCTATTTCAAACCCGCTAAGGAGAACGGGAGTTGGCCATTCGCTGAATACTTGTTGAGACGACTTGGCATCTACTTCTACATTGAACTCTTTCCCCTCGGGAAATTTACCCGCCATGGACACCAATTGCTTTACTTTAGCTTTTATAAGTTCTCTTCCTGTAAGCGGACTTATCTGATCGGGCCCGGAGAGAAGCAGATTTTTAAGATTGGTAAAGAATCCGACTGTTACAATCGTCACACTGCCATCGGGCATGCCACTTAAGACCTTCCTGTATACGTTTACCGCATTGTCCGAAGCCGAAGTAGATTTTATCCGGTGAGGATATCTGGAAGGCAACTCATCCGTCCACCTAAGACCTTTATGCCAGGTAGTTCTGTCAGGCGCCTCTCCTTTAACAGCTCCCAGAGGAATACCTGGACGTCCGAAATAAGTATTTATAACATCAATACAAGGAACTGCCGTTTCACACTTATTAGATGAAACGGTTGCCAATATGTTCACCTCACCCAGGTCGGCCATCGCATGAAGCATAGCCAGAGCTCCCACATCATCATAATCGGGAGCCATATCTGTATCAAAAATCAAATTGACCGGTCTATTTTCTCCATGGCACACAACGCAACACAATAATAGGATAAGAAAGATACTTTTTTTCATATATCAGTGATTCCTTATAATATTCTAGATTACACAAAGTAACAGAAGATTTATTTATTGAACAAGTATTTATTTCTAAATAACAAGTTACATATATAAACGGCGAAGTGAAAAGAACTACCGACTATATGTAAAATGGCCTAGGAATAAAAAAAGAAAGCCTCCGGAAATGATTTCCGAATGGCTTCCTTGTAAATCCATTTTGGTATAGATTACTTATTGATCACACTTAAAGGGAGTGTAATTTAAACTCTGTCTGGTTCATATTCTAGGAAAATCACTACAAATATAATTTTTCTTTTTGGATTTACAAATGCTTTTTAAGGCTGTTATTGGTAGTGTGCAAGGGCGGTGAGGAACGAGCCGTTTATATACCCTTGCTCACTACCGGGAACAGCCTTTTCTTTGCGTTTGAAAAACCGGGAAGAAAAATGGATTATATATCCAATGGCATTCTATCACCGAACTTAATCCGCAATTGACCGGCTGTCAATGCCCAATTATGAAGAGGCTGTGTCCATTTTTTTGAGATATTTATAACGGCCAGGTAGATCAACTTCATCAAGGCCATGTCATTAGGGAAAACGCCCTTTGTCTTGGTCACTTTTCTAACTTGACGATGGAAGCCTTCTACGGCATTAGTGGTGTAAATTAGTTTTCGAATCTGTTCATCATAAGCAAAATAGGATGTAAGCTTGTCCCAATTCCTTTTCCATGAATCCATGACTACAGGATATTTCTTACCCCATTTATCTTGTAGTTTATCAAAATTCAATTCCGCCAGATCAAGCGTAGGGGCTTGATAGATTGTCTTTAAATCAGACATAAACTCTTTCTGATCTTTTGAGGCAACATATTTCAATGAGTTCCGGATTTGGTGAACAATACAACTCTGTATAATCACATGAGGGAAAATTGTGCTGATGGCCTCTGCGAACCCCGTTAGATTATCAATACAAGCAATCAAAACATCTTTCATCCCCCGTGCTTTAAGATCGGTCAGAACACTCAACCAGAAGTTAGCTCCCTCGCTTTCGGAAACATACATACCTATAAGCTCCTTACGGCCATCTTTGTTGATGGCCAATACATTATACACTGCTCTGCTTTCGGTTCGGCCTCCATCTTTTACTTTATAGTGCATCGCATCCAACCATAGAATGGTGTACATATTCTCCAAAGGGCGACTTTGCCATTCTTTTACCTTGGGAACGATCCGGTCTATTATTTCGCTAAGGGTATTGTGTGAAATCTCCACATCGTACATTTCCTCTATATGAGTGGAAATATCTCTCAGACTCATCCCCATGCCATACAAACTGATAATTTTGGAGGACATATTATCTGCCAAAATCGTCTCCCGTTTCTTGAGAATCTCCGGATTAAAACTGCTGTGGCGATCCTGGGGAGTCACTATCTCAATCTCCCCGGCCATCGTTTTAACGCGCTTACTGCCTCGGCCATTACGCTTATTGCCAATCTGACGCTCTGACTCATCCAGATGAGAGGACATCTCTCCGTCTAAAGCGGCTTCTAAAAACTCTTTTAATAAGGGGCCAAAGGCGCCATCCTTTCCTGTGAGTGATTCACCACTGCGAAGTTGTGCTAATGCCTTGTCTCGCATTAACTGGTACTCTTGACTGTTTCTATCCATAATGCAAAGTAAATTGTTTTTGGACAGAGTTCAAATTACGGTCTCCACTTAAAGGCTCAATTCACACAATTTATTAACTATAATTCATAGTCATCATTTCTAATACAACACTGTCCAAATTGATATAATTCTGCTTCATATACTTTTTCAAAGTCGGATAAATTATTTATTATTTCACGACAAAAATCACTCAAACAATAAGTTAGTTCTCTATATGCATCTCGCGTTTCATTTCTATTATCTGAACTGAAAATCCAATCTATTGTCGAATCAGAAATTTTGTCTATTTCATCCGTTACATAATTAATGTGTTTGTATACCATATCGATACTTTCTTCAAAGTCAAGTATTATTTTTTGAATAGAATCCTCTGATTTATGACTATATAATTTTTGGGGTTTTTCTTTATTAACTTTATTATAGAATTCAAATATTTGATTTTGAAGCTTTTGGCAACTATCCCAATACTCATTCGATCGATATTGAATATTATTTTTAAAATATGTAACCAAATCAGCAATTCCGTTAAGAATTATCTTTAATTTACATAAATCACGCTCGTTCAAAACTATCAATTGAAGATCTGATAAACTCGGAAGATCTGCTAATTTTGCAAATGAGAGGGTGCCATTTGTTTCATCTTCGTAATATTCGTCCGAAGATTCTTCAGAATATGAATCTAACTCTAATATTACTTCTTTTTCAATAAAAAAATCCCAAATTCTACTCGGAAGAACTCGAGACAACTTACTCCAAAGGCCAAGAAAACTAGCTTTCAGAACGTCATCCTTTCCTGATGGAATTGAACTTCCTCTTCTAGTAATCTTTTCAACACTACATACTGGTATTACTTGAATAGAGGTACCTAACTCATTTTTAACCTGAGTTTTAATAGCATTCAAATCCGTTTCAGACACTAAGTCTTTTTTTGTGAGAAGTATTACTACAGAAACCGTTTTTTTTAATTCCTTAATAAAATTAATTTCAAATGGCTCTATTCTTTTATTCGAAGCAGAAAAACAATAATAAACAACATGAATCCATTGAAAGACATTATCCGAGGAATCATTTGCATTAATATTTTCTAAAAGTTTTTCTCTATGCTCTTCAGTAGTTGTTGGTTCAATTCCTTTCGTATCAATCAAGTTATATTTTACACCATTATTAGGAGAAATATATTCTTTATTTTCAAAATACTGTTGCGTAACCGGCTCACCAACTCCAGTCATAAAAAGATCTTCCCCAATAAGATAATTTAAAAATGAACTTTTACCCACTCCTGATTTACCCGTCACAATAATATTTAATTGCTCATTGACCTGGGTATTTTCCTCAGGACAAGATCTATTCACCCTTGTTGAATTGACTTTATTCGCATCATTATCGTTATTCGTTGTATTGAATTCTCCGTTATGAACTAAAGTAATAAAAGTAATTATGTCGTTTATTGTTTTGAATTTTTCTATAGGAATTTCAGATTCCGATAACTTTAAATCAAAAGCCTTAATTAATTTTGTTTGAAAATTACACGAGTTATAAGAAGATATGTTTCGCAATTGGCTATTTTTATTTATGAAAGAATTGCCAAATAATAATTGCAGCCACTTCAGAATCTTTTCATTTAACTGCTTTTCTGTTTGGATTAATGAATCTGAAAATAATCCATTATCAACTTTAAGATTATTATTTTGTTTATCTTTATTCGTTGTATTTGACACTCTGTTTTGAACTAAAATAATAAAAGTAATTATGTCACTTATTGTTTTAAACTTCTCTACAGGGATTTCGGATTCCGATAACTTTAAATCAAAAGCCTTAATTAATTTTGTTTGAAAATTACACGAGTTATAAGAAGATATGTTTTGCAATTGGCTTTCATTCTTTAAGAAAGAATTGTTTAACAATAAATGTAATCGATTCAGGATCTGTTCGTTTGACATAGCCTATTTTTTATAACTTTCAATTAATTGATTTAAATTCTCTTCAGTAAAAATTGCATCAAAACTTTTCACATCATTGCTCCAAGCTTGTTCTACAGCTTTTTTACACAATACATTTAATGCATTACCCATTGAAAAGGTTATTGCTGATGCTACACCAGCATTAATTAATCCACCTGCTACTGATCCAATTCCAGGTATAAATTTTAGTAAATTCCCTGCAACACTTTTTCCTAGCATAGATACAACTCGACCTGCTATAATATTCCTTAACATCAATGACATGCTATTGTTAATCCCATATATTGTAAAAATATCAGACGCCATCTTTACTTGCAAACCAGTTAATAAAATAGCATCAGAAACTGGAATTGGAGTAAAACCAATAGCAGCAGCACCCGCCATGTAAGTTTTAATTTTTTCTTGTATTAATTCCTCTTTCTTTTGCAAATCGGCCTTCTGAGCAATTAAAAATCCAATCCGTAGGTTATCATCAGACAAATTATTCATAGACCAATCAACAAGCTTTTCAATATCTAAAAATTCATTTATTTTTTCATCATTTGAAGTTTGAAAACAACATACACTATTACCAAAACGTTTCGAGACTACATCTGTTAACCTTTTAGCTTCTCTGCCATCATTATCATCAAAATCGCATTGAGTAAATACAACACATACTGGTATTTTTCTTTCTTTTAGAATATACTCAATATTATCCAAATCATAAGGTAGAACCCTTGCACTAGATAGGCTAATACAATACCAAGCAATATGCACTTGCTTTGATATATCTGCAAAATTCTCATTTAAATATTGATTTAACAGCTCTATAAATCTATTGCTTTGTACTAACTCATATCCCTCGCTATCAATTATAGTAACCGGTACTTTAGGCGATTTATATTCATGAAACCCCCTTGTTTCTGGTTTTGTATGAGATACTGCGGCCAAATCATTCCCGAATATAGTATTAATAAGAGAACTTTTTCCGACTCCTGTTTGTCCTAAAAGAAGAACATTTGGGGCTTTTATACTTTCTTTTAATGTATTATAAGAATTTTCAAAATTCTTTGATATTTCTTCTGTTGGAATTACAAAATTATTCATTTTTTATATTTATTAAGTTGAATTAAATTAATTAATAACATTATCTTTTCTCAGACAGAACTCATTCATATGGATATAATCTGCAAATTATATAATATAAAAAGTCACTCATCTATGGAATGATTATCTCCTGTCTCATAGTTCATTAGTGTAGCTTTAATTATATTAATCATATCTTTACGAAATGATTCTGGAGAAAGAACAGCCAGTTTATCCCTACACCAAAGAAACTTTTGTTTCAAATCATAGGTGGGTCGAACAAATATCTCGAAATCTGTATATTTATCTGTATGTAATATTTCTACTTGTGAAGCGTGTAACGGCACATCTCTTAAATAAGAATCTTGAGGCCAAAATGCCCTGAAGCGAATTGCAATTGGCTCATGCTGGCGAATAATTCCAAAACAATGTTCAAAATATTGCTCAGGAGACTGACTGTGGGCAACCCCTTTTAACAAGCGAGGTTTATCATCAACAATGCAAATTTCACTCATTCGCTCCAAAGCACATGTAATAGCATTATTGTTGTCACATAAGTCTCCTATAACATACCAACGTTGTTCAAATAAACGGACAAAGGCAGGAAAGAATTCAATCTTTCGGGCATCTTTATAGTGTGATTTGTATGTGAATGAAAGCATTTGTCCCCGATCAATCGCATCCATTACTATCTGCAAATGAGAAGCTCCGGGTGGCGCCTGCTCAATCATGACATCCTCTCTATTCTGTACTCTTTCAGCCAGATTAGCAATTCTAAAAGCACTCAACAACCATTCTTGGAGATCATTATTTTTAAACCCTTCCGGGCGAACAATTTTGTAAAGATTCCCATCACTTTTATCACATTTAATATCTACATACATCAGAGACTCCGCCTCCCTACGATATCTGTTGAATGTTCTTTCAAATAATGGATCTCCATCTTCATTGGCCGAAGCGTACAGCCATTTCTTCTGAATGTCAGAAAAGGTAAGAGGCGAAGTACTTAGCGTATCGATCAGCCACATGCAGAACTTATATTTAAATATCATACCAGACTAGCCAATTCGTTTCACATCCAAATACCCAACACTCAGTGCATTCATAGCCTTAAGGTCAACGCCATAAACACCTTTAAAAATAGCATTCAACTGAACTGCTGCCGGTCCACTCATTAAATTGGGCGCCATCGTTACCATCTCCACGCTCATCCCCTTATCAATAACCATCCCGTTTGCATTCTTATGCATTTTAACCGTAATCCTGTATTTAGCCATAAAAATTATATTATTCCATTACTAGTTTAACAATAAGTGCCCCCAACAATCCAACAAGTAG
This sequence comes from Macellibacteroides fermentans, assembly GCF_013409575.1. NCBI lineage: Bacteria > Pseudomonadati > Bacteroidota > Bacteroidia > Bacteroidales > Porphyromonadaceae > Macellibacteroides > Macellibacteroides fermentans. The sequence goes on from NZ_JACCCY010000003.1 coordinate 455,043, forward strand.
TACAGCTATAATTCCTGTTACAATCGTTATCCATTTCAATGTTTTAAATATTCCACGAACCATGTCATTCGTCTGTCCTAACTCTTTTTCTAGTAAATTGAAGCCAGTTGAAGTCATAACAAAAAAATCGTCAACCCATCCGACAACTGGTATGTCCGGAATAACATCAATAGGGCTAAGCATATAAACAAATCCTAAAGCAGCCATTATCCATGCACCAAGTGTGCTTTTTCTTTCTTGAATTTCATTTTCCATTTTTACCCGTATTTTATTATTTTATAAACTCGGGAGCAAAATAAGCATAATATCCCGCCAAATTCGGGCGGGATATTATGCTTATTCACATTTACTGATTAAAACCAGTTAAATAAATAATGCAATAAATATCCCAAACATAATATTATGCACATTCCGATGGTTACATAGACATCTGTAGCATCTTGTTCGTCGATTCTCGCATAAATGAAATACATAAAGCACAAGCCTAGCACAACTAATGCTACATAAGAGATAATACTCCCAAAAGCTAAAAATGTTAATAAGCCTGTCACTCCAACAGAAATAAACATGGGCCAAAATAATTTTGCCCAATCTTTGTCTGATTTTGCCATAATTTTAAAAATTTAATTCAAGAACATCATTTTCATTATCTAGAATCTTTGTGAACTCAGCCAAGCTGCTCAACGGATTTTGTTCAACTATAGAACTTATACCTTTTAGAGATGCTATAATTAACTCTTTATCATTTGAAGCTAAAGCATTATCCAGCGTTTTATAATGTGCGGACAAGGCTACTTGTCTTTCAGAGAATACTGCTGTCAAAATATCTCTGAACATTTCATATCTCTTAGTTATCACAAGTATCTGTTTCTCATTTTGCATTTCCAAAAATTGGATCTGCTTATCTAACCTCTGGTTTTCGGCCCAGATATCAGTTAGTTTATTTAAGTATTCTGGATTCGCTGATATCGTATCGATAAACACATCAGCTAATCTATCCTTCGTTGTGCTTTTTATAATTTCATTTTTAGCCATATTATATTTTTGATTGATTGATTTTACTATATTCTGTGCATACAAGAATTAAATGCTGAAGATCTTCCCTAAATTCATTAGTTTTAAAGAGTTCTCTATTTTTAGGAATACCTGTTAAAAATTTCCAAAAGGTAGGTTTACCAAATACTTGCTCCCTTAATGGAACATAGGCTTGAATAAAAGCTATATTGGCTTTCTCTAATGCTTCAAGAATTTCTTTTTGTCGTAAAATATATTTTTGATACTCTTGAATTCCAATTACAGCTTCATCTATGTATAAAAGCGCATTAGATGTTTGAGTTTGAACTTCACTCCTAGCCTCTTTGGTTCTAATATTTAAATCAATAATAGCAGATAAGCCATTAACAAAAACATTTAGACCAGTCAAAACGGCAGCATCAACAAAATCTTTTTTGGATAAACTTTCATTTTCTAACTTAGTATTTAAGTTATCAAAAATAACAGTTAAATCCGACCCTAAGCTATCTAAAAAAACTTCGGAATTAAAACTGACATCCAAATTTGCAATCCCATTAATATTCATTTGATATTTTGGCATGTCACATTTAAAATAGTAATCAACCAACAAGCTCTGCTGCTTTGTTGATAATTTATTTTTCACTATTCCTATAAGCTCTTTTGCAAGATACAAATTTCTATATACAGCAATTCGAGAAGAGATTAACCTATCAGAAAGTTCCTCATTACAAAATTGACATGAATCATAAAGATCTCCTAATTCATCGCAACAAGCAGATAAACATCGAAGTCTATTCATTTCCATTTCCAGCTTATTTGAATTCCCAAATGTTATGACACTTTTAGCACCACGCGTTAAACTTCCCCAGAAAGTCTTATCTTTATTTGGATCTTCTATAAAATAATCCTCCTTTACATATATATTAATATTTTCAAGATCTTTATTAACCTGTCCTATTTCCTTATTTACAATTTCATTAGCGCTATCATATGAATCAGATTTCCCAATCAACATACGATCTTCACTTTTGTTTTTTCTAAAACAGTTTGCATTATAACGAAATACATGATAAGGAATTAGGAGAAAATCTAAAACAAGCATTAGTACAAGTATCAAAAAAATAATTCTAGTGAAAAGGTTATATTCCGGAATATAAAATAATAGTTTTGGATATGTCCAATATATCATTATTGTTGAGAAATTAAATATAAATAAGACCAAGAATAAGATATAATTCACGAATCCATCCCAACGACAAATCACGGTTTTATGAATACCAAAAAAACCAACTGTAAATAACAATAAATAACCCTTCCAAATTGGAAATGGACGTTTTCTTTCTTCGGAACTCATAAGATATGAAACCAAAAGAGCCATAAATCCCATTAAAAAAACATATACTACGACTGCATACTTCCAAAAATTGCCTCCTCTATCATAATTTTCTATTCGCTTTTTTATGTTTGAAAAAGAAGCGTCGTCTACGAAAGTTTTTTTCTCGTTAAGCACATTCAATGCTTCAATTGCATTTTTACTTAAAGGTTCTACCTTTTGTTCTTGTTTTTTTGAACAAGAACAAAGAATTATAAGAAATAATAATATAAAATATTTACTTTTCATATATTAGAATTTTATTGTTAGAAATTGCCTCCATCATGCCTACATACATCACTTCATTGCTTTTATGAGCTGCGGGGTGATAGCTATTTATTAAAAGTAGATTGTGTAATTGGGAATAAAATATCCAATCATTTACCTCATTGAAAGTAACATCTTTATAAACTAAATCCCGGGCGGCTCTGAAAACTACATCTCCACCGCAAACAATAATATTTCCATTGAGAATATCCAGCTCCCGTCGGATAAAGGAAGCATACTTGGTTGCATGAGTATAAACCACATTGTCGTTAGCAACTGCACCACCGGTTTCTTTCTTTACATTAACATAGGCATAAGGATACTCTTGAAGAGCCTTCATCTGATTATGCGGATCGAATGCATCATCAAGGGAAGGATAGGTTGAAGCTGTAATATGAGTTAGACCATACAGCCATGCGGAAAGTCTATTAAAAAAGTTTCCATTTGGAGTGAGCCCGTTTATGCTTCCACTCCACTCCCGAACATCTTCGCCGTCGTTATCGTTTTGTTCTTTTAGAAGAAAAACAATACGACGTTTACTGTTTCTCCATAATAGATCTTCTTTACCTTTTCGATAAATCAAGCCATCATAGCAAAAACCTTGATGCCCATTTTGAAGCATAGCATTCTTCCACTCACTAAAGAGCTCGTTTAGTTGTTCATTTATCATATCGCTATCAATTAAGGAGAAGTTGTAACAACGAATTTTAAGGTTGACGGTAACTATTTAAGGTTAAGGTCTAAATCTGACCATTTAATAAAAATTCTGTATTAAATTATGGCTTTGTTTGTTCATAAAGTTTCAGAAAGTATATTACGGTCAATAGTGTTCATTAAAAACTGTTGTAATCAATAATTCTCTGTATTTCTCATTTATTAATTTATTAATGCTGCAAAACTACTAATATAATTGAATAAAAAAAATAATATTTTAATTAAATACATTCAACTATAAAAAATCAGAAACATACTTATCCAATCATTCTCGAAATATCTTACAATCCCTGTGTATACAATCTGTCTATACCAAATTATCGCCAATGATAAACACAGCATCCTTAAGAGTAAATCATTACTTTCAGGCAGATAATTAAGAAAATTAATTCATAACATCCACCTGAAAGTCAGATTGGTAAGGGTTAATTTCGGCTCTCTTTATTTTTTTAATGCGGACATAATTGCACCTGCAGTACATCCAATTGCTCCCCCAATCAATGCGGGAACCAAAAGAGGAGCACTAAATACCGCAGCAATACCAACTCCAGCTGTGGCTCCAATGCCGGCAATAGTTGTTGTAGTTAGAACTGCTTTTCCTTTTTCTTCTTCGCTTGCCATAGTTTTCTGATTTTTAAATTATACATTCAATATTAATTCACATGGCAAAAGTCGCAAGAGTAACCGCCAATACCTGGCGGCATATCATTTAATTTAAGATTAAATGATGTACAATTATAAAAAAAGTCCCCGGAAATGTTTTCCGAAGGACTTCCTGGTAAATGTATGTTGTCCGGGATTAACATTTTAAATGCAAATCCTGTTTATTTAAGGATCCTATTTTATTTTATATTGGATCTGATTTGGGTATTAATAGTTTACTGCATAATCCTTTGGGAATTTATCATTTGCAAATGCCTTTTTGGCTGTCCAGTCGGCTGCTGGTGCTGTCCAAAAAGAGTCCGTCGCAGGCAGTCCAAGAGCCAGAAAGCATTCGGACGTAAGGTACATACTTCCATTGTTGCTATATGAATCACCTAACTCAGGCTGTTTGCCGGCAAATCCGATAGTCAGAAATCCTTCAGCATTAAAATTAGTGGGATTCGTAAATATCCGTTTTTGTACAGCAGTAAGCGCTGACCTTACCTGCCCTTCGGAAAGCTTTTCGGGCAATAACTTTTTCCAGGCCAGCAACGATAAGGGCTGGAAAGCTCCTGTACGGTAAGTGAGTGACCGTCCAAAAGGAGGAAAAGTCCCTTCGGGAGATATCATACGCTCCAGTTGTTCCGAATAACGCTGAATTCTTTTTAAAGCCTGATTGTACGCTTTCTTTTCCGATTCGCTTTGTTCGGAAAAGACTTCGAGAATCTCCAACAGCATGGGCTGAATTACAAACGAATTATAGTAATCGTAATGGAAACGCTCTCCATCCATATACCAACCATCACCTGCATACCATTCATTCATCTTTCTGATGGAAAGGTCTACCCGCATCGGATCGTACGATTCGCCAACCGACTTAAAAAAGGCTTCATTCATGGCTGCGAAAAGCAACCAATTTGAGTAGGGAGGTTTAACTCGTCTCAATTGTTTAAGTTCCGATATGATTCTTTCTTTGGTGACCTTATCCTGGGGTTCCCACAATTGTTTAGGTGCTCGTATTAAAGCATTGGAGAAGAATGCCGAATCAACAAGCGGCTGTCCTTCGGAATGCCATAACAGATAATCCGGACTTTTAGGATCTACCGAATGAGCATAACTCTGCAAAGCCCACTCCCTAAGTTGTTTTCTTTGTTTGCCTTCCTGAGTCTCGTCGTCGGGGAGCGAAAGCCACGGGGCCAGGCCGGACATTAAACGGCCGAAACACTCCATATAGGTAACGGATTTATCTCTTCCATCCCAGGATGGGCTGACTTCAACAGACATTCTTTTTCTGAGTTCACCCTTTGCCATGGCAGATAAAACGGGTTCGGCCATTCTATACATCAAGTCGCACCAGTATGCTCTGTCATTTCTATCTGTTACATCTGTTTTTTCTGAAGAATTATGTATGCCGACAGCCTGCGTGTCTTGAGTGATAATTCCTAATGCAGCGCCGGCTGCCATTGTTTTTACAAAATCCCGTCTTTCCATGTAGTATCAGGTCCTATTATCTTAAATTAGTTTTCTGCAATATTGATAGAATGAACAATACGACGTTGCAAAAATAACGCTCTTTTTTGTAAAACAAGTATTATAGTAGAAAACAAACAACTCCCCGCCTCTGATTCATTCATGAAGCGGGGAGTTGTGACTTTATTTAATCTTTGGGGCCAGAACAACTAAATACATGACACAAATTGTTAGAACAATTACCGCGCCGATCTGTCCCGATAAGGCATCGGAAGCAATACCCATCAACAAGGGGAAGACAGCTCCTCCGGAAATTCCCATTACCATGAGACCGGAGATCTCGTTGTTTCGTTGAGGTAAATGAAGCAGCGCTTGCGAAAACATGATTGAAAATACGTTGGAATTACCGAACCCGATCAGCGCTACACAGATGTAAAGCGATAAAAGGCTATGTCCGAAATAAAGTCCGCCAACAGCAATAACCATGGAGGCAACACTGATTATGAAGAATTTTTTGGCAGAAAAACGGGCCAGGATTATAGCTCCGGAGAAACAACCGAGTGTTCGAAACAGAAAATAAAGGCTGGTTGAATATCCCGCATCAGCCAAGGTCATGTCCATACGCTCTATCAGCAACTTCGGTGCCGTAAGGTTGATACCTACATCAATACCTACATGAACCAAGATGCCCAGGAATAACATAAACACAAGCTTATCACCCAACAAACTAAAGCATTCCGAAAATGTAGACTGTTTTCCTTCAATAGGCTGCTCTTTTATATTTGTAAGAGACAAAGTTCCCGCGGCCAATATTGCGATGACTCCAAAAATAGGAAAAAGCATCTTCCAATCGCCGAATGTTATAACTGCCCAAGCAGCTATAATTGGTGCCAGAAACGAAGCAATCGCTTTAACAAACTGGCCGAGTGTGAGGCTGCTGGCCAATCGGTCGCCCGCAACTATGTTGGCAACCAACGGATTTAAAGAGACCTGCATCAATGTATTTCCGATTCCTAACAAAGAAAAAGAAAGCAGCATAAATGCAAAACTGTAACCGACTACCGGAATCAACAAGGCCAGAGCTGTTACAAGCAGACTGATAACTACTGTCTTTCGCCGGCCGATCTTGTTCATCAGCATGCCGGTTGGAACCGAGAAAATCAGGAACCAAAAGAAAACCATGGAAGGCATCAGATTCGCCATGGTATCAGTCAACATAAAATCTTCCTTTATGTAATTCGTAGCAATACCAACCAAATCAACAAAACCCATCGAAAAGAAAGCAAACATCACCGGGATGATACGTGCATAGGAATTTGAACTTTTCATAGACTATAATGCATAAAGTAAATACTCGCGTAAATTATCATACGGTCCACGCTCCGGCTTTGGTACAAACGTATGCAGCTTTATCAACAGCAAACTGATGCGACTCCTGCAATGATTTTCCCTGAATGAGCGATGAGATGAAAGCCCCCGTAAATGAATCGCCGGCTCCTACCGTATCCACCACCTTCACTTTGGTTGTTTGAATGCAGGAATAATCGTCTTTTGTAATTACCTTACTATAATCGGCCCCGGCTGTAAGAATCACTACCTTCAGGTTAAAATGGTTGAGAAACCATCTGCAGGCAGCGTCCTCATCGCATCCATCCAATGGAAACATCTCACGCAGCAACTCTAATTCATCATCATTCATTTTAAAAACGTTGCACAACCGAAGAGATTCTTCAATTATCTGCTTCGAATAAAAATGCTGACGAATATTTATATCCAATATACGATAGGCACTTTGAGGTACCAGGGATAAAATTTCATGAATGGTACTTCTGGATACTACCGAACGCTGTGCCAATGTTCCGAAACAAATCGCATCGGTACGTCTTGCCAGCTGTTTCACCTCATCCGTTGCCGGGATATAATCCCAAGCCACATTCTCTATTATCGTATAATTGGGAATTCCTTCTTTCAGCTGCACCAATACAGTTCCGGTTGGATAATCCACCCTTTCTATGAAATAGCTTAGTTTTATTTTATCAAGCTCTTGCAAAATTTCATCCCCAAGAGCATCCTTACCGATAGCACTGATAGCGTAGCTCTCGGCTCCCAGAAGTGAGGCGTGATAGACAAAATTAACCGGTGCCCCTCCGGCTTTTTTCCCGGATGGAAGCATATCCCACAGAAGCTCTCCAATTCCAACAATTACAGGTTTATTTTTCATGTGCGTACATTTTATTGTTTGTTGTATCTATTATCGGTTGAAACTTTTATTTCCATATGGATTTTAATTCGGTAATTGAGGCTTCGCCCAACCGTATCTGTCCGTTCTCGGCAAAGATCTCGATTATATCAAAATCTTCGGTTGGATAGTATAGATCCGTGATCACCACTTTATTATCCGCTGCAAAAAATTCAAGAGATGTTTTATCCACCACTATTCTCCAGTCAGCGTAATTACCATTTGCAATAAAAGGAACTATATGGGTGAGAGCAAACTTTTCCGAGAAAACTTCACCAACGGCATTGGTACGGTCTACATAAAAGAATGAATCCACATTATCGTACCCCACCGTAATATATTCTCCACGCGAGTTTTTCAATGTAATACCATACTTGGAGGGGAATCCCATTTTTGTTTTATCTGCAATGTCAAATCGAAGTCTGATGTCTACCGGCGACTTGGCAAACGGGATTCTATCCGAGATTGTCATGATGCCTTTTATGTCCTGATTAATAAACTCCACCTTTTCGCCGTACAGTTTTTCAATCTCTTTTACCGGTTCGGATGTAAGCAGGTAGGTGTCCAGCTCTTTAACCAATCCCAGTTCACGCGGGAAGGTAGCAGCTCCGCTCCACTCGATGCAAGGCTTTTCGCCTGCATATTCCCAATTGTTCATCCATCCGATAAGGATCCTGCGGCTTTCGGGAGCGTTGCTCCAGGTTACCCCTGCATAATTATCCTTCCCATAATCCATCCATTGGGTTTTGGATTGTGCCGAAATAAATTCTTTTCCATTAAAATCACCTACAAAATATTGGGTTGCAGAACCTCCGGCAGGTCCTCCGGGATTAATGTTGACAATCAGTACCCACTTGGTTTCATTGGATCCTTTAACCTGCAACGGGAACAGATCCGGACATTCCCAAACACCTCCATGTTCACCACGCCCCTCTCCGAACTCACTCAGATAAGTCCAGTCAAGGCAATTGGGAGATGAGTAGAATTTAATAACCTGCCCTGAAGCGATACTCATAATCCACTGTTTCGAATCATTATGCCAGATAACTTTTGGATCTCTGAAATCGCGGATTCCGGGATTCTTCACAACCGGATTTCCTTTGTATTTGGACCAGGTACGCCCTTTGTCCAGACTATACGCGATAGCCTGAGATTCGATTTCGGTAAACCTGCCCTCTTTTTCCGCCTTCATGTCGTGATAGGTAAAAAAGGCAACTAAAGGAGGATTTTCCTTTGTTCCTAATCCGGAGGTGTTATTGTGGTCGGCAACAGCACTACCGGAAAAGATATAACCCAGACTGTCCGGATAAATTGCTATGGGCATATGCTCCCAGTGAACCAGGTCTGTGCTGATAGCATGCCCCCAGTGCATCGGTCCCCAAACCGACTTTTCGGGATAATGTTGATAAAACAGATGGTATTCTCCTTTGTAATAAACCATTCCGTTGGGATCATTCATCCAATGCTTTTGCGGCGTAAAGTGAACCTGTGGGCGGAACTTTTCCTGAAATTTATTTCCTGCACCTGACTCTTCGTTATCTTTTGATTTAGTCTGCAGACATGCTGTCGTTAAAAATAACATGGATAGCAAATAGACATACGTTGTTTTCATGTAGATCGTTTTAACTCAATGTTTATATTAAGATAATTAGTATTAGTTATATGCTTTTAATCCTCATAGACTTCATATTACGATGACTCGTCTTTATCAGATTAATATTCTATCGCATTTAACAATATTGATTAGTAAGATTTGAAGGCAAACCAAAAATAGTAAAAAAATTGGTTTGCCTTCTATATTATTTACCATCCGTAATTCTGAACATATAACTTTTTGCTAAAGTTAATCTGCTGTTTCGGAATTGGAAAGTATTCGTCTCTGTTTTTTGTAAATTTTGCTTCGCGAAGATGCTCACGTCTAGTTTTCTCAACGGCGAAGTAGCTGTTGAGGTACTCGGCGGCTATTCCCCATCGTACCAGATCAAAGAACCGGAATCCCTCCATTGCAAACTCCATACGGCGCTCCCAACGTAATGCCTGACGGGCAAAGTCGTTTGTCCAGGTGCAATTAATTCCCGGTTGATAGGTACCGACCACAAACTTGCCTGTAGGATCACCTTGAACATCCACTAAACGGGCGGTGCTGTTTGCGGCTCTTTCACGTATGGAATTGATTAGAGGCAATGCCTCTGATTCGCGCCCTAGTTCTATTAGGGCTTCGGCTTTCCATAACAGGACATCATCATAACGGATTATATCCCTGTTTTTTGAACTCGACATAAAGGGATTTACCTTTTCAAAGCAAGGACAATCAGGCAATACAACCTCTTTTAATGACATAAAAGCTCCATAAACCTCAGGTTGTCTGTTCCACCACGCTTCAAAAATAAACTCAGGATTGTATTTGTAGGGAAGTCCGGGTATAGCCACACTGTGATTAAGACGCGGATCCACATTATTTTGTAATAAATCATCCGGAGTATTCAGGTTCTTACTATTGAAATCGGCAAACTTGGGTAATCCTTTATCGTCTGTTTGAAATGAATTTACCAGATTTTGAGAAGCCTGATGAAATCCACAGCATCCATATTCCGGATTCATGGGATAATTTAACATGGCACCCCAATCCAACCGGCCATGTAATGTTCCATCGTTTCTTGAATGCTGAACAGCAAAAATGGATTCTTTACTATTTTCTGTTTCGCAAAGGAAATTATCCGCATAATCGGCATTCAAGCCATATTTTCCGGAATTAATAACTTCGCTGGTCAGATTCACCACCTCCGTTAGTTTATCTTTGTTGATGTTAGTCACATTATGCTTTTCATCTTGTTCGTAGGCTGCATACAATAATGCCTTGGCAAGGTACGATTTGGCCATCCATTTGTTGGCTCTACCCACCTCAGCATTATTATCAGGAAGGGTTTGAGCTGCAAAACGGAATTCTTCTATGATTTTATCCCATAACTGCTGACTTGTAAATTCTACGTTGGACACATTGATGTATTCTTCCACCGGTACTGTTTCGTCGATAAAAGGAATCTGTTTGAACAATAGCTTCAGCTCGAAATAATAATGAGCACGAAGGAATCGCATTTCAGCTATCCGGATCATCTTCTTTGAAAAATCGGCTTCGTCGATGGCATTCAATCTGGCCAACGCATTATTTGCCCTTGATATGGCGACATATTCCTTATACCATTTACTATCCAGCAAGCCTATATCGTCTCGGAGGTAAGTAAACGTTTCATAAAAATGGAATTCCTGCAAATCTCCCGTTCCTGCACCTCCCTTATAGGCATCTCCGGAGCGAAGGTCTCCGTAGGGCCAGGGACTGTTTGGTTCGGTGTAATGATCGTTACCTAAACTCGAATAAGCTGCTATGACCATTTTCTCCACATTTTCAGGAGTATTCAGTTGTTCGTTGCTCAAAACTCCTTTCGGGTTCTCGTCCAGGAAAGAATCGCATGAAAAAAGGAGAACCGACAAAGAGCAGCATGTAAATATATATTGCATTGTTTTCATAATTCTATCAATTAAAAAGTTACGTTCACACCAAAAGTTACTGAAAAAGGAATTGGATAAGACAAATTGGGAGTTTCCGGATCTACACCGGTAAACGCATCGTCGCCCCAGGTCTTTTTAACCGTCAGCAAGTTCTGCCCCATTACATAGATTCGGGCATTTTTCATGTAAACCGACTTTAACAGATGCTCTGGAATGGTGTATCCAATCTCCATATTAGCCAGTTTAAGGTACGAAGCATTCTCAATGAAATAGGATGAGTAACGACTTTCATAGTTGTTATCATTTAATGATAATGCAGGAATAGTAGATGAACTGTTTTGAGGTGTCCAGGCATCCAGTGTTCTTTTACCATAATTATGTCCGCCAAAGAAACTAATGAAATCGGTATACCTCTTCACTTCATTGTTTACGTTATAGCCAACCAACCCATTCCAAAACATACTGAAATCGAAGTTTTTCCAATTAACGGCAACATTCAAGCCATAGATAAAGTCGGGATCCGCCACTCCCAACCAGGTTCTGTCTTCATCATTTATTTTTCCATCCTTATTTACATCCTTGAATCGGAGTCGGCCTACCCCTTTACCTGTTTGCTCCACATGAGCATCCACCTCTGACTGATTCTGGAAGATCCCTTCGGCCACATATCCGAACATTGAATTTAATGGTCTCCCCAAAATTGTCTGATCGTTTCCATTACCTGCATACGAATTGATAACATCTTCCGGTAGCTTTACCACTTTATTTTTATAACTCGAAATATTACCTGTTACGCTCAATCCAACATCTCCTATTTTATCATTGTAGGAGAGGATGAATTCAAATCCTTTATTATCGAGCGTTGCGCCGTTTACCCAGCGGCTTCCACCTTCGCCGATGGTAGCAATATAGGGAGGGTTAATTAAGATATCCTTCGTGCTTTTTGTAAAATAATCCAACGAACCGGAGAACTTCTGATTGATAAATCCAAAATCAAGACCGATATTATTCTGCGTAGTAGTTTCCCATTTCAAATCGGCATTCATCTGTTGAGTACGACGGTAACCCGATAGCAAATCGCCGGTTCCGGTTCCACTGATGTCGTATGCCGTTCCATGATCACTGTCCCACGTTGGGTCTGTTCCATATAAAGCCTGGTACAATGCCGGCGAAGCGAAATCACCGATCTCCTGATTACCCGTCTGCCCCCATCCATAACGTAGTTTCAAATCCGAGACATAAGGGAAAGCAGCTTTAAAGAACGATTCTTCACTCAGACGCCAACCGAATGAAAATGCAGGGAATGTTCCATAACGGTTGTTTGCTCCGAATCTGGAGGATCCATCGTAACGGACCGTTGCCGATATCAGGTAACGATTATCAAAGCTATAGTTTACCTTTCCAAAGTAAGAGAGCAACGAATAGGCAGTTGCAGAACCGGCATTTCGTTTGTTTGATTCTCCTGCATCAAGGTACATATAATCCGGATCTTCCGAAGCAAATACATCCCTGCCAGCCGATATTGCATTGAATGAATATTTCATCATCTCCTGTCCGCCCATCACATCCACTACATTTTTACCCAACTCGAAATTATAGCTCAACGTATTACTTAATATCCAGTTCCCTCCGTAATTTGCAGAGTTATCCAACCGGTTGGTGGACTCCGACATAAATCCGGATACGTAAGTGAGCTGCATATTTCGCTGCCAATAACCGGTATAGTCGATTCCAAATTTTGATCTGAAGTGCAAGTTCTTCAGCACTTCAAGGTCAAGGTTCACATCCCCAAACAGACGCACTACATCTTCATGGTTTTGTTTATTATCTTCTATGATACGCACCGGATTATGTCTGTCGCTCATCCCTGCAACCGGACCGCCCCAACCGCCATCCAATGTGTAAACCGGAATAATAGGCTGAATCTCGTGGGTCATATTTAAAATACTCTGTGCATTAATCAGTGATTTGCGCATTTTAGATATTGAGAAATTCTCGCCAATCTTCAGCTTATCATTTATCAGAGAATAATCAGAGTTAATACGTGCTGTAAAGCGGTCGTATTCCGTGCCTTTAACTGTACCAAGATTATTAAAATAGTCGAGAGAAAAGAGGGCCCGTCCTTTTTGAGTTCCTGTAGAAAGTGTCACGTTATAATTTTGCGTCAGTCCGGTACGACCCACTTCATCCACCCAATTTGTATTAGCCGGCTTCATAGTTTTTTGCTGATCCAGGTACTCCGGCATGTTAACCTTATCAAGGATATATCCAGTAGCCGCATCTCCGTGCCATTCAAAATTGTACACACCAAAATTAGGATTCACACCATCATTCATTGCTGCACGCCATTGTACCATGCCTCTTTCTTCTGCATCAAGTAGTTCGAGGGATTTTGAATAATCCTGCGCTGTCAAGGAGGCCCTGAAGTCGACCTTTGTTTCATTATTTTTTCCTTTCTTCGTTGTTACGATAACAACCCCGTTGGCTGCCCTTGATCCGTAAATACTGGCCGAAGAGGCATCCTTCAATACTTGAATTGATTCAATATCGGTTGAAGAAAGCTCGTTCATTGATCTCTTACTAGGTACCCCATCAATTATATAAAGAGGATCGTTGTTCCCCAATGTACCAATACCGCGTATCCGTACTGTGGCACCACCATCCGGAGCTCCACTGGATTGAATGAACACCCCCGGCACACGACCTTGCAAGGATTTCATCGCATTACCGGTACTGATATTTTCAATATCGTCCATCTTCACTACAGAAACCGATCCTGTAAGATCCGCTTTCTTTTGAGTTGAGTAACCTGTCACAACAATCTCAGATAAAGCCTTGGCATCTTCTTTCAACAGAATTTGTTTGGGAATTCCTTTAACAGGAAGTTCTTGCGTTAAATAACCTACATAGCTAATCTGAATAACACTGCCTGAAGAGGCATTTAAGGTGAAATTTCCATCCAGATCGGTTATTGTTCCGTTCGTGGTTCCTTTTTCAATAATAGAAGCTCCGATTATCGGAAGATTGTCTGTTTCAGAAATTACGGTTCCCTGAATAGGAACTTGCTGAGCATAGGACCATTGTGTCCAGAAAAACAGAGTTATAAGCAGACTCCATTTAAAAGAATGTGACTTCATCATATTATTATTTAAAATTAATTGAGCCGCAATATTACTCTATGTCCAGCGCCAACTCTATAAAATATGAATCAGAAACGATCAAAATAATTACATAAAAGAACTAGTTAGTTTGATTTATAACAATCGAAACAGATTTGAATCATTTGTGCTAGCAATATATTGACGCTGCTACTCTTGCGATACGTACTCTGTGGGTGTCATATTAAAAACAGACTTAAAACATTTGGCAAAATAGGCTGGTGATGAAAAGCCGGTTCGATAGGCTACTTCACTTACGGAATATCTTTTCTGATTAAGCAATGTAGTTGCCTTACTTAATCGGTAATTTCGAAGATAGTCGACAGGAGACAAGCCCGAAATCTCCTTCACTTTACGGTAGAGCTGTACACGGGAAATTCCTAATTCTTCACTGATTTTTTCCACATTAAGTTCCGTATTTTCGTATGAAACATCCAGTAAGTCTACAAACTTTCTCATAAACAGCTCATCCAGGCTCTCTATTTTAGCCTCTGTTTCAATAATTGGAATACCTCCTGCCTGCATGGTCTGCATAAACCGCTTCTGCAATCGCTTTCTCTCTTCCAATAAGCGTATTATTTTTACTTTCACAAAGTCAATATTAAATGGCTTTTGTATGTAGTCGTCCGCTCCTTCTGATACTCCGTATATACGCTGACTGTCATCCATAAGCGCAGTAAGTAAAATAACCGGAATATGGGATAAGTCGGGATCCGATTTAATTCGCCTGCAAAGCTCAAACCCATTCATTTCGGGCATCAGGACATCACTTAAAACAAGCGACACATTTTCTGATTCAAGAATTGCGAGTGCTTCAGTCCCATTTCCAGCCTTTAACGTGGTAAAATTGGGCGCAAATTCCGATTGAATATAAGCTTGAATATCCGGATCGTCTTCAACTACCAATATAGTGAAGTTGTATTTTTTAGTTAATAGATCGTCTGATACCTCCACATTCATTGAAGTGGGTACAAGATCTATTCTATCCTCCGGATTTACAAGCGGGAAACAGTCGGGTAAATGATCTCTCCCTTTTAGTAACTCCAGAGTAAAAAGCGTGTCGACATTGGGGACACTCTCCACCAGAATTTGTCCCTGATGCATATTCACAAATTCCTGGGTAAGATGCAGGCCTATTCCTGCACCAACTCCAGATGACACAGATCCGGTATAAAACCGGTCAAATATCTTATCAATTTCATTATTCTCAATTCCTACCCCATTGTCTCGAACGACAATGTAAATTCTATCAGAACCATCTTTAATTTGAACACTTATTTTCCCTCCTACAGCTGTAAATTTAAATGCATTAGACAAAAGGTTGGTCAGAACCTTTTCCATCTTATCCTGATCAATCCATATTTTACAAGTCGGGATCTCGGAAACAAACTCGTAGCAGATCTGTTTAGACTTGGCCAGATCTTCAAAAAGAGACATCACGTTTTCTGTAAAGGCGACTATATCAACCTGACTGATCGTCAATCCCATTTTATTATTCTCAATCTTCCGGAAATCCAGCAGTTGATTGATCACCCTCATCAGCCGGTCGGCATTCTTCTTCATCAGTTTCAGATCAGAAAGCAACGGAGATTCGGGTGTTAATTTGATCCATTTCTCTAAAGGTCCCACGATCAAAGTAAGCGGAGTACGTACTTCGTGTGATACATTGGTGAAGAACTGTAATTTTTGGGATGTAACCTGTTCAATCTTTTCATTCAGACAGATTAGTTTTTGCTGTTGTTCTTCCGATTCTTTGTTTTTAATATGTAATTGCTTATTCTTTTTGTTAATCTTCCGGTTTATATAAAATATATAAATTGCAAAAAACAGCAACAAAGCAAGCAAAGACAATATCAGAAATAAAGAGTGACGCAACATACTAAACTTTTGAAATAACATATCAATATTCCTTTTTTGCTGCTCAATCCTGTTCTGATAGTTGATTAGCTGATCAGATTGCAAAAGCAACGTTCGTGCCGTATTTTTCTCGACAACAGCCGTATTCAAGATATACTTCTTATCCGTTTGTTCCTTATTCAGTATTTTCATAGCAACACGAATCACCTGATCGCCCCCGGATGGATACAAAAAGGATGCGTTAAGTAACCCGTTTGCAACTGCTTCAAGTCCGGCTCCTTTCCCAAATGCAGCATCAACACCCAAAAATATAATTTTAGAAACCAACGCCGAATCACGTTCAGAGATGGCCTCTCTTGCCCCAAGCGCCATTACATCATTGTGTGCATAAACCAAATCTATATCATTGAAATCTTCTAATTGAGATACTTCCTTTTTTGCTATTTCCCTGCGCCAGTTACCTACTACCGTTTTGATATTTACATTTTTCTTTTTGAGACCATTTATAAATCCCAGGTGTCGTTCTTGTGCAGGAGAAGACAGTTTGGTACCCCAGACTTCGGCTATTGTAGCATTTTCAGGAAGAAATGCACTTGCATATTCGCCTGCTATCCGGCCAATTTCGTAACTATCACCTCCAACATAAGCCGTATATTCTTCGGAACCAATCTTTCTGTCAACAATGATTGTTGGAATTCCTTTCCTGTAGGCTTCAACTGCAATGGGAGTTATCGAATCGGACTGATTTGGCGAAATGATAAGTACATCTACCTTCTGATCTATGAATTGTTGAATCTGTTTTATTTGTGTTTCATTGCTTTCTTTGGCATCTGCAATTACAATCCGTATATTGTCGTAATTGGATGCCTCGATATTCATCTCCAACATCATGGCCTGTCTCCAAACATCATCCATCATACATTGCGAAAAGGCTATAACATATGGCTCTTCTTTCTCAACTCCTGAACAAGAAGATAAGAACAGGTAAAATACGAGCAGATAGGCAACCGGATTTTTCATAATTCTGAGGAAAGATTTAATACAAATATAAAAAAAAGATACATACTGTACCACAGTAAGTATCAAAATAACAAACAGGTGTGCAAAAATAGGTACGAGCTCATATATTGAATAAGATATTTGATTCAAACTTGCCTACAGATGATACAAGAAAAAGGGATGAATCAGTAATTGATTCATCCCTGGGTTCTCAAGATCTTAGCAATCCTATTTTATTTTATAACTCACGTATTTTGATGTTACGGAAACTTACTGGCCATCCATGATCTTGCAGACCAATAAATCCTTCTTTAGAAATGCCTTCGGTAAATCCGGGGAAAGATTTAAACTTACTGTTCTGTACCAGATTATCCCATTCACTGGTCCACAAAGTATATTCTACCACCTTCTTACCATTTTGTGTATGAGTTACCTTTCCGTTTTCAACACGGATAACAATGGTATTCCACTGACCTGCAGGGTTCACCGTAGCAGGATCGGCTGGCAACATATCATACAATGAACCGGCAAGATGGCTGTCTATCTTATTATCAGTAGCATCCACGTTGTCTAACACCTGTACTTCGGGAGCAGCATAGTAAATAGGTTTTCCCGGAACTTCGCGAACATTGTAGAATATCCCTGAATTAGCCATCTTACCTGCATTCCAGTCTATCGACAGTTCAAAATTTTTGAATTTCTTGTTTCCGAAAAGAATATCTCCTCCCGCACCATTTCCTGGTTTGGATCCTTCGGCAGTAAATACCTTCATGGCACCATCTTCGATTGTCCAGTTTTTCGGCATTGCCGTACCATTACATTGTCTCCATCCGGAAAAATCTTTTCCATTAAATAAAAGAGCCCAACCTGCTTTTTTTTCTTTGGAGGTTAACTTGTTGGCCTTTTGAGCATGCACCATTGTGGATGCCGAAGCGATAGCCAGCACCATAAACACATAAAACAACTTTAATTTCATCTCTTTTAAGATATTAGATAATTAACACTAATGAATTAAGAACTGAGAACACTAATAAATTTAAAAAACACTTACAAACCCTGTTGCAATGATATTGCCAACGAGCAAAAAGATTTCAAATAGATTAATAAGGCACACAAAGATATACCGAAACAGATAGAATGAATCCATTTCGGTATATTAGATTGATTGAATTAAACTTTTTTATCAAAAGAGGGAAATATACTCCGAAGGAAGGGCTTCGATCTTTTTAATCTGAATCTCCTTATAGAATACTTCGGCTGCTTCACTTTGCAACTGAATCCGGCCTTTGGTAAGGGGTTTAAGTTCGTTTCCTTCCTTGTAAACCGAACCCGACAAGGCCATAACCACATGCCCATTCACCAGATGGATACTTTTATCCCCGAAACAAATCAGCTCGATTGTGTTCCAATCGCCTGCAATCTCATGGTCTTCGCTAAACTGAACAAAACCACTTCGTTTACCGTCAACTCCCATATATGTCTCTATCCCTTTCGGATCATAGTTGGCCTTTTCGTTGTTGGCATCCGGATCGCGCATTTTGATATTCGCTCCGGTATCGGCAATGCGCCAGTAATCGCCAAAGCCCCCTTCCATCACCTGAAACTCGTGCGATTCCATCCACGAACGCCAATAATCTACGCCACACTCGCCGTGCGAATGATACAACAGCCCCGAATCCATTGGCTCATTAAGTCTGGGAACCCACTTTTTAGTTCCGAACTTAACCTTCATCCGAAGATGATAATTTTCGAAAGACTGTTTTGTATAAACACATCCATAAATCTCGCCGCTGATTCTTAACACGGGTACACCATCCTGTTCGGCAACCGAAAAGACATTCTTCACATTCTTATTATAGCCGATAGGTTGAACCGGATTACCAGCTTCATCCAACGGCTGACTTCCATTGTAATCGGGTTTATGCTCATAACTCAGATACATTTCCCATTGAGAAAGGTCTTTATCCATCAGGGAAGTCCATTCATCCTTCGCAGTACAGGAGACCAGGCAGTTCAACAAAATACAAGCAATCGCAGTTTTCAAGATACTCACATTCATAATTAAATAATAAAATGGTTACTAGTGGTTCAAAATTTACTCACACCAAATATATAATTGGATGACAGATGTTTTTTGCAATTTTACTTACCAGGTCTCCAACGGTTGAAAAATGAGGTAGGCTCCGGGAAGATTCCTTTCTGCCGTATACGTACATCTTCGGCGGTGTAGAATGTATTTTTATCGAAGTTGGTTATGTACTGGTCAATCTCTTTTAGAGCTTTGCGTTCTACCACGGCCTCAACCACCCATGCTTTCATGATGGAGCCCATTCCTTCCATAACAGTCACTCCATACCCCCGGTTCTTAATCATCCTTACCAATGATGAGGGTTCTTTGTTGGTGTAAATACGGCATACCAATACACCAAAGGCAATACGGCTTTCAATGATAATACCCACGTAGTTGCCCGTAGCATAGCCGGCGGCATAGCTTATGTAAGCCAGCAGGTCGTTTGCCCTCGAGAATATCTGCGAAATTATGACTATCCAGATAAACACTTCAAAAAAACCGATAATAGGGGCTTTGTACTTCTCTCCTTTGGAAACAAATATAATACGTAGTGTTCCCAACGTTACGTCTATTATGCGGCCAAAAAAGATGATGACCGGCAATAAATAGGGATACTGATCTAAAAAGTCGAACATGGCCTGGTTGTTTATTTAGTTGTTAAACGATTGTTTCAAGACAGGAGATCACTCTCCTGCATCAAAAATACAAAATAAATGGATTGGATGTATGTCCGGATATAATTCGTATAAAAAAGAAAGGGGATGCCTTGGCAGACATCCCCTTTCGGGTTATTTCAGGATAGGTTGTTCCTATTCGGCTTGAATTGTAATTTCGGCACCGGTGGCATAATCCTGTCCCCTTTGTTCACTTAACGCAGTAAAGCGTATATAACGGGCTTTAACAGGTTTGCTGAAGGTTACTTTCTTTTCGGCAGCATTGTTTTCGAACGCTGCTTTATGGATTGGTTCGCCCCACTCCTTCCCGTCCACACTTACATGGATGGTATAATCCTTCACGTTGCCATTGCCTCCACCCTGACGCGGAAGGTACGTAAATCCTTTGATGGTCTTTATCTCTCCACAGTCCAGATCCACCCAGTGAGGATGTTTAGCTACGGTCACAGAATACATGGTATGCCAGATGGTATTCGGATCTCCGTCGGTCAGGTTCTTGGCATCTCCTTCGCCAGCTTCCTGACTGCTTGCATAAATCACGTTTGTCTGGATATTGGTTATCTTTGTGAAGGTGCTGCTGATCTTATTGGCTGGCGTATCTTTAAACCAGGCTGTTACCTTTCCTCCGTTGCGAAGGGCAATGGGTTCTGTGTATTCTTTAGCTTTATTTTTGTCTACAGTATAGCAGATTACGGCATCTTTTTTAGAAGAGGTAAGCGTTACCTGGCCTGCTCCGTCGCGAATGATGCTGAGCGGAATGTCTCCTGCAGGAGCCACCTGGGCAGTCTGAGCCAGATCTTTTCCAGCCGGACGGATAATAAATCCGGTGGTATGATGTGCAGCATTGACACGGTCGTCGGGCAACGGAGCTCCTTGTCCGCAACTGTTTCCTCCCAAGCCTGTTACAGCCAGATCAAGATGCAGATAGGTATCTCCCACCGGAGGCAATTGATACGGATGCGATGCAAGGATAAGATCTTTGGCAGAATAGGGAAGTGCGGAAACCGATAAGCGGTCGGTTGCAACAAATACGGCTCCATTACCGGCATCGTTGGTGAGTGCACACCAACGTACATCTTCGTGATTACCCATATCCTGAGGTTTGGGGAAGTTTACAAACTCGCCTTCCACAGTATTGGTATGCTGCTCGATGAACTGTCCGCTTTTACGGTCGGCGTAATTATCGATTGGTCCTCGTCCGTAATAATTAAAATGTTTGTATTGCTGAGGAACCTGCATTACATAACCCAAACGAGGCAATACAAGTGCCGGTTGGTTAGAGGTGATGCTGGATTGCAATTCCACCGAACCGTCTTTGTAAACCGTCCAGATCTGATTGGTGGTAAACTTAAAGTCGTCTGCCCCAAAGATTTTGTCGGTCAGCTCCTCGATACGGTTCTTGCCGGAACTTGTTCCTCCATGAATTTTCGCTGCGTTGGGAGCCTGCGATTCAACCGTAAACGAAAGCACTACGGTTCCATTCTCCTTTACATTTACATTCATACCGGTTGCTTTATGTACCAGGTTATGCAAACCGCGGTCGAACCATTGTGAATAGAACCAGTTGTCGTTATTTACAAATGCACGCAAGGCATCCAGTTTCGGACCCTTACCCTCTTCAATCACTGTCTCGTTTCCGTAAGTAAGGCTATACAATGTTCCGGTAGATGCATCAAACTTGGCTTCAAAATGATCGCCCTTCACCGTTTTTATGTCCGTTGGAGAATCAATGAAGCGAATGGCTCCCGCCTTACCTGTAACTTCCAAAATACTTGGACGGTTTACGGCCTCTTTAACCTGAATCTGCTCTTCTGCCTGCACAAACGACTTGGCTGCCCAAGGCATGTTCTTATTCAGCAGGAACTGTATCTTTACAAAGTATTCTACACTTTCCTTCAGATTATCGAAACGGTATGGCAACGATACCGTGGTTTTGGTACGGGGTGCAACCTCGCCAAGACTTACATTACCTTGTTGAACCTCTTTTCCGTTTTCGTAAAGCGACCATTTTACATCGTAATCCGATAGATCCTTGAAATAATATTTATTGAAAATCTCGAATTCGCCCTTCCGAATATCTTTCGCTGTAATTCCGATGTGCTGATATACTTTCTTTACTTCATAGTATTGTGGCTTCGGCTCCAGATCGCCAAAAACAATTCCATTCATCACAAACTGACCATCGTTGGGGGTATCACCAAAGTCGCCTCCATAAGCAAGGTATCTCTTTCCGGTTTCCTTATCGTAATTGTACATGGATTGATCCACCCAGTCCCAGATAGCTCCACCGCAGAAGAAGTTGGTCGACTCGATTGCTTCCCAGTAATCAACCAGGTTTCCACAGGCATTTCCCATGGAATGGGCATATTCCGAAACGTGAAACGGATATTTGATATTGTATGTTCCTTTTACCGCTCCGCGCATCCATCCGATTGAAGGATACTGATTGGAGCCCATGTCCACGATATCGTTATTACGCTCGTACTGAACCGGACGGGAAAGGTCAACCTTTTTCAAAGCATCGTAAGCGGCTACAAAGTTGTTACCCGGTCCGGCTTCGTTACCCAACGACCAGATTACGATGGAAGGATTGTTGATGTTACTGTGTACCATCTCCATAACACGGGCCACATGGGCATTTTTCCATTCTACCGGATGAGAAAGGGAGGCAGCTCCATAATAATATTGATGCGATTCAATGTTTGCCTCGTCTTCCAGATATATTCCGTACTTGTTACAAAGGAAATACCAATAAGGATCATCCGGATAGTGGGCGTTACGCACGTGGTTGATATTGGCGCGCTTCATCAACATAATTTCGTCTTCCATCATCTTGCGGGTAATGGCATGACCAACACCCGGATTGGTTTCGTGACGGTTAACCCCTTTTAATTTTACGGTTTTACCGTTTACGTAATAATATCGTCCGGCCAAGCCGAATTCATCTTCAGACGCCGGTGTGTCTTTTATCTCAACTTCACGGAAGCCAACAATGGTTGAAACAGTTTCGACGGTTTTATTCTTTGCGTCTTTCAGTTCGGCAACCAACGTATAGCGGTAAGGGAATTCGGCCGACCACTTATTAGGGTTCTGCACCTGCATCACTACTTTTTGGGCATCGGCCTGCTGAGAGGCTTCCACTACAGGGATGCTGGCAGTTGCGGTAGCTTCGGATACCAACGTATTATCGTCCGAATACAGTTTGTTTGCATACAGCGAGTAGACCAGCTTATATCCTTTTGCCTTTTTATTCCCCAAGTTCCGGATATCTGCACTGATAGCAAGAGATCCGTTGGTATAGGTATTGTCCAAATCCGGAATCACATTAAGGTCGCGCACTTGTAGTTTGGGTGTCGAATAAAGTGCAACCGTGCGGAAGATTCCCGGCAAGCGGAACATATCCTGAGCTTCAAGGAATGAGCCGTCCGAACTGCGGTATACTTCTGCAGCAATTATATTTTTTCCCTTACGGAGGTATTTGGTGATATTGAAGTTGGCTGTATTGCGTGAGTTTTTGGAAAAGCCTACATATTGACCGTTAATCCACAGATAGAAGAAAGAATCAACGCCGTCGAAACTGATAAACACTTCCCGGCCATCCCAGTTTTGAGGAATTTCAAAATCACGAAGGAAAGAACCTACCTCGTTACGGTGTTTGAAGGTGGTCCAGTTTGCAGGCGGTGTACGCATCACTCCACCACGCCAATCGTCCACTTTCACGCTGTGCTGGAATATTACCGGCTGATTTACATAAATAGGCACCCCGTATTTGAGCGTTCCGTCTTTTTGTATTCCAACGATGTTCCAGCTGCAAGGCACCTGAATATTATCCCACGTAGTGGCGTTGTAGTCCGTCCGGTAAAAATCCTTCGGGCGAGAATCCGGATCGGGCGCCCAGTTAAATTTCCAGTTTCCGTTAAGTGATTGCCAGTAGCTGCTGTTTTCGGGTAATACCTTACGGGCACTTTCCCGGTCCTGAAATGAAAAGAAGTAGGCTCGCGGCTGCTCCTTGTTCAAAGATAAATTCTCGGGAGATTGCCATTCGTCGCCTGCAGGAGCAGACTGCGTTCCGTAATTAAACCCCGCCAATGGTGGATGTACCGCGAAGCTTTGCAGGGCAAAGCTGCACAGCAAAAGACCAAATGTGATTTTACGCATGATTTTTTGTGTTTTGTTGTTTATAAAATTTAGTTTTTCCACTAATTTGTTTCTTTCCGGCGTATCTAAACGTATTCAGCTATCATTGCAGCATGTTATAACGTTTAAATTATTTGTCGACAAAGATAATAAAAATACAAAAATTCCTACCCCGAATCTAAAGAATGTTAGCAAGATAGCTAAGCAGAGTCTGCATGAGTCATATTGCTTTTCTTTCAATCTGTTTCACTTGCTTTTGAAATAAATGTTTACATTTGCCAGTCAAACACGTACGAACGGATGAGCGTAGAAATTAAAGAAGTTAAAAGCAAGAAGGAGCTTAAGCAGTTTGTTAAGTTCAACATAGAGTTATATAAGGATTGTCCTTACCATGTGCCCGGAATAATTGAAGAGGAGATGGTTACTTTAAGCCGGGATAAAAATCCGGCTTTTGAGCTTTGTGAAACAATCTATTTTCTGGCGTTACGCGACAACAGGATTGTGGGCCGTATTGCGGGTATTATAAACCGGAAAAGCAACGAGATCTGGAAACAAAACCATGCCCGGTTTGGCTTTGTAGATTTCATCGATGACAAGGAGGTGGTTGATGCCCTTTTTGCAGCTGTGGAGAACTGGGCCAAAAGCAAAGGGATGAATGCCGTGCACGGACCGATGGGATTTACCGATCTGGATCAGGAAGGTATGCTTGTTGAAGGATTTGATCAGTTGGCTACCATGGCTACAATTTACAACTATCCTTATTATCCGGTGCATCTTGAACGGCTGGGATATGTGAAAGATCAGGACTGGCACGAGTTCAAAATCTATATTCCGGAAAAGACTCCGGAGAAACACGAACGTATTGCCGAAATTGTAAAGGCGAAACATGGTTTAAAGGTGATGAAATTTACCAGAACCAAAGACATTATGCCTTACGTTCAACAAATATTCGATACGCTTAACAAGGCGTATACGCCCCTGTATGGCTTTGTTCCGCTTACGCAAAAGCAGATCGATTATTATGTAAAAATGTATATCCCCATGCTCCGTCTGGACTTGGTTACTTTGATAATTCGTGAAGCCGATGATGCGGTGATCGGTTTTGGCATTACCCTGCCCAGCCTGTCCGAAGCCATGAAAAAGGCAAAAGGAAGTCTGTTTCCTTTCGGGTTTATCCACCTGCTTAAAGCATTGAAGACAAAACCTAAAGTTGTGGATCTTTACCTGATCGGGGTGTTGCCCGAATATCAGAACAAAGGTGTAAATGCGTTGATATTTAACGACCTGATTCCAATTTACAGAAGTCTGGGGGTAGAGTACGGAGAAAGTAATCCGGAACTGGAGACCAACAGCGCTGTTCAGGCTCAATGGGATTATTTCAAACGTGAGCATCACAAAACAAGACGTGCATTTATAAAAGAGTTAAAATAAGAGAGAGACAGACTATGAATGAACTGAATTCAACAATACAACAGCTTACTGCGTATAACGAAGACGATATCCGCACGCTGGACTGGATGGAGCATATCCGCCGCCGGCCCGGGATGTATATTGGCAAACTGGGAGATGGTAGTTATGCAGACGATGGTATTTATGTATTATTGAAGGAGGTGCTGGATAACTCTATCGATGAGTATATGATGGGATACGGTAAATCTATCGAGGTTACCGTAGAAGAGGGAGCCGTTTCTGTAAGGGATTACGGCCGGGGTGTTCCTCTGGGAAAGGTTATAGATGTTTCAAGCAAGATGAACACCGGTGCCAAATACGACAGTAAGGCATTTAAAAAGTCGGTAGGGTTGAATGGAGTGGGTATCAAAGCCGTTAACGCTCTGAGCAGCTACTTCCTGATAACAAGTCACCGGGACGGAGAATGCAAACGGGTGGAATATAGCAAGGCCGTGGTTACAGAAGAGTCGGACATTATGCCGACCAGCGAAGCCAACGGTACACTGGTTTATTTTGTTCCCGACAAAGAAATTTTCAGGGAATACGAATACAAAAGCGAATTCATCGAATCTTTGCTGAAGAACTATGTTTTTCTGAATTCCGGACTATCCATTATATACAACGGGAAAAAGTTTCATTCCAAAAATGGTTTAGTGGATCTGCTCAATGAGAATATGACCACCGATCCTCTTTATCCGATTATCCATCTGCAAGGAGAAGATATCGAAGTGGTGATCACCCATAGCAATCAGTACGGCGAAGAATATTATTCGTTTGTAAACGGTCAGCATACTACCCAGGGTGGTACTCACCTATCTTCTTTCAGGGAGGCGGTAAGCCGTGTGATCAAGGAATTTTACTCCAAGAATTTCGATTACTCGGATATTCGTTCGGGAATTGTGGCGGCTATCAGTATCAAGGTGGAAGAACCGGTTTTTGAAAGTCAGACGAAAACAAAGCTGGGTTCAAGGGATATCGGACCGGGTGGACCAACCGTTGCCAAATTTATCGGTGACTTCCTGAAAAAGGAACTTGACAATTACCTGCACAAAGATGCCGAAACGGCAGATGCATTGCTTCGGAAGATTCTGGAAAGCGAAAAAGAGCGCAAAGCCATTGCCGGTGTAACTAAACTGGCCAGGGAAAGAGCAAAAAAAGCTAATCTGCACAACAAGAAACTAAGGGATTGCCGTATCCACCTGAACGATCCGAAAGGTGACTTAACAGAGGAAACCTGCATATTCATAACTGAGGGTGATTCTGCCAGTGGCTCCATCACCAAAAGCCGGGATCCGAATCTGCAGGCCGTATTCAGCTTAAGAGGAAAACCGCTTAATAGTTTTGGCCTCACTAAAAAGATCGTTTACGAAAATGAGGAATTCAATCTTTTGCAAGCTGCGTTGAATATAGAAGACGGACTGGAAGGTTTACGCTACAATAAAGTGATTATTGCAACCGATGCCGATGTGGACGGGATGCATATCCGTTTATTGCTGATCACATTCTTCCTGCAGTTCTTTCCGGATCTGATTAAACGGAACCATGTGTACATCCTGCAAACACCTCTTTTCAGGGTTCGCAACAAACAGAAGACCTTCTATTGTTATAGTGAAGAGGAACGGTTGGCAGCGATGGCTGCTGTTGGAAAAAATCCGGAAATTACCCGATTCAAAGGATTGGGTGAAATATCTCCGGATGAATTTAAAAACTTTATCGGAAAAGACATACGTCTGGATCCGGTAACAATGAAAAAAGAAGACCTGGTGAAAGATATGCTGGAGTTCTATATGGGAAAGAACACAATGGAACGGCAAAACTTTATTATTGACAACCTGGTTGTAGAAGAAGATATAGTATGAAACGTATAGCGCTTTTCCCCGGAACGTTCGATCCATTTACCATCGGACATCAGTCGCTGGTTACCCGTGGGCTTAACCTGGTAGACGAAATTGTGATTTCCATCGGTATAAACGATAAGAAGCTTACCTACTTCTCGCTGGAAAAGCGTATTGCCGCCATTCAGGCTTTATACAAAAACGAGCCCAGGGTAAGCGTAAGACAATATAATTCGCTTACAGTGGATTTTGCCCGCGAAATGGGA
Organism: Macellibacteroides fermentans; assembly: GCF_013409575.1. Taxonomy (NCBI): domain Bacteria; kingdom Pseudomonadati; phylum Bacteroidota; class Bacteroidia; order Bacteroidales; family Porphyromonadaceae; genus Macellibacteroides; species Macellibacteroides fermentans. The sequence continues at coordinate 482,714 of NZ_JACCCY010000003.1, forward strand.
GCCGAATTTATTATGCGCGGTATCCGTACCGTAAATGACTTTGAATACGAAAAAAGCATTGCCGACGTAAACAGGAAGCTGGCCGGTATTGAAACTTTCATATTATTTACCGAACCGGAACATACACATATCAGCTCCAGTATCGTTCGCGAATTGCTGCGGTACGGAAAGGATATTTCACTATTTGTTCCTAAAGAAACCGAATTATTTTAATGATACCGGCTGTTTCGTACAGCCGGGAATCTTGTTTAGCAATGTTGACATAAATATAAAACAATGAAACAACACCTATTGTCCCTTTTTCTGATAGCCTTTTGCTTTACTTCTGTAACAGCTCAGAACAGCAACCAGGATGCCCGTAAACTTTCCCTGGCTCTATATGCCATATCTAATTTATACGTTGATACCGTAGACGAAGGCAAGTTGGCCGAAGATGCCATACGTGGTATGCTTGAAAAACTGGATCCGCATTCCACCTATATGGACAAAGAAGAGACCAAGGAGATGACTGAGCCGTTGCAGGGCAATTTTGAAGGAATAGGAATTCAGTTCAATATGCTTACTGATTCACTATATGTGATTCAGGTAATCCCCGGTGGTCCGTCCGAGAAAGTGGGACTAATGGCCGGAGATCGTATTATTTCGGTTAACGATACCTTGATAGCCGGCGTTAAGATGAAAACACCCGACATTATGAAACGGCTTAGAGGCCCCAAAGGAACCTTGGTAAGGGTAAAGGTTTTGAGACAAAACAATCCGGAATTGATTGAATTTAAAATCATTCGCGGCAAGATTCCGGTATATAGTCTGGATGCTGCCTATATGGCCGACAAACAGACAGGTTACATTAAGTTAAACCGTTTTGCAGCTTCCACAGCCGACGAGTTCAGGGAAGCCGTTCAGAAACTACAGAAAAAAGGCATGAAGCAGCTGATTCTGGACCTGCAGTCTAACGGTGGAGGATATTTAAATATTGCGATTGATCTGGCAGATGAGTTTCTGGCAGACGATAAACTGATTGTTTATACCGAAGGATCGAAACAAAGACGGGAAGATGCCAAATCCAGCAAAAAAGGATTGTTTGAGAACGGACGGCTTGTAATATTGGTGGACGAGGCTTCTGCTTCTGCCAGCGAGATTGTATCCGGAGCCGTACAGGATTGGGACAGAGGTGTAATCATCGGCAGACGTACATTTGGCAAGGGATTGGTTCAAAAACCCATTCCCCTACCCGATGGATCGATGATCCGCCTTACTGTTTCGCGCTACTATACGCCTACAGGTCGTTGTATACAGAAACCATACGAAAATGGGGATAAAGCTCTGTATAACCGGGAACTGATTGAAAGATATAACCGCGGAGAACTTACGAATGCAGACAGTATCCATTTCCCCGATTCTATGAAATACAGTACACTGATCACAAAGAGAGATGTGTATGGCGGTGGCGGTATCATGCCCGATGTTTTTGTTCCGGTAGACACAACCCGCTACACCGATTATCATAGAAACCTGGTAGCTGCTGGATTGGTAAACAGGGTGGCCATGAACTTTATCGACCACAACAGAACGGAATTAGGTAAAAAATTCGACTCGATTGCCGCCTACAAAGAAAAGTTCGAAGTTCCCCAAACGTTGATTGATGAGCTGATCTCGCTTGCCAATGGCGAAAAAATACCTTACAAGGAAGACGAATTCAATCGTTCCAAAGCATTGATTACGTTGCAGGTCAAAGCCTTGATTGCCCGCGATCTTTTTGACATGAATGAATATTTCCAGGTTATTAATGACGACAACGAAATATACAATCAGGCATTGAAGCTGATAAACGACAAAGCAGCCTATGAAAAGGAACTGGGAATTAAAAAGTAAGCTGTATTTGTTACTATTCGGCCTTATCTCTCCGCTTTTTCGGATAAAGAGGTTATATTTGCGTATGCATTAATTCAGAGTGAGTACAGGTATGTTGAAACAACAGTTACAACAAAAGTTACAACAGAAGCTTTCGCCTCAGCAGATTCAGCTAATCAGGCTTCTTGAACTTCCGGCCATCGAGCTTGAAGAGCGCATTAAGCATGAACTTGAAGAAAATCCGGCCCTGGAGGAAGGTAGAGAGATACAGGATGACTTTGAAAAGTCTGATGATACAGATTTCTCCGATGAAGGGAGTGTGTCCGAATCGGAAACGGATCTGGCCTTAGGCGATTACCTGAGTGAGGAGGATATCCCTGATTACAAACTTCAGGAGATCAGAGGAAAAGCAGAACAAAAGGAGGATATTCCATTTTCGGTAAGTCAGTCGCTGAACGAGTTCCTTTTACAGCAGATTGGATTGCGTGAATTACCGGAGACAGAAATGAAGATTGCCGAATATATTATTGGCAATATAGATGATGACGGGTACTTGCGCCGGGATCTGGAAGCGATTGCCGACGATTTGATTTTTCAGGCGGGTCAAGAGGTGACCATCGATCAGGTGAAAGGGGTTCTTCTGGTGATTCAGGACTTAGAACCTGTAGGCGTAGCAGCCCGGAACCTGCAGGAGTGTTTGCTGATTCAACTGGAGAAAGGAAATAATAACAGCGATTGCCAGTTGGCAATAAGGGTGTTGAAAGAATATTTCGATGAATTCACCCGTAAGCACTACGATAAAATAGTAAGAGGATTGCAGGTTGACGAGGAATCTTTAAAAAAAGCAATTCACGAAATCACATCCCTTAATCCGAAACCCGGAGCAGCGTGGGGCGACAGTATGGACACCGTACTTAGTCAGGTTATCCCCGATTTTTTAGTAGAGGCTTCCAACGGAGAACTTACGCTTTCGATGAACAACCGTGGAATTCCGGAAATGCGAATCAATAAAGATTATGCCGCCATGTTTCAGGATTATACGGGTAACAAGGCAAACCAGACATCCGATATGCGCGATGCGGTTCAGTTTGTAAAACAAAAGCTTGATTCGGCCCAATGGTTCATCGATGCTGTACGCCAGCGTCAGGAAACATTGACCAGAACTATGGAAACCATCATCATGCTGCAGACCGAATTCTTTCTGACGGGGGATGAGGCAACGCTCCGTCCTATGATTCTTAAGGACGTTGCAGAAAAGTGCGGCTACGATATTTCAACAATTTCAAGAGTGAGCAACAGTAAATATGTGCAAACCAATTTTGGGATCTATCCTCTTAAGTATTTTTTTTCCGAATCTACGCAAACGGATACCGGAGAAGAGATTTCGACCCGGGAAGTAAAAAAAATACTAAAGGAATGCATAGAGGGAGAAGACAAGCGGAAACCGCTTACAGATGAGGAACTCACAAAGATACTAACGGAAAAAGGGTATCTGATTGCCCGGCGCACCGTAGCTAAATACAGAGAACAACTGGGGTTGCCTGTGGCCAGACTCAGAAAAGAAATTTAATTAAGATACAATGAAACTATTTGCTAACATAACATCCATCCTTTTCCATCCGCTGTTAATGGTTACGTATGGAATGATATTGGCCTTGTCTTTTACCTATCTGGCCATCTATCCATTATCCATGAAGCTCGTTATTGCAGGGGGTGCGTTTATTAGCACGGCTGTAATGCCCGGTTTCTTTATTCTTCTTTTTGTTAAAAGCGGAGCAGCAGGGGATTTGGAACTGACGGACCGGAAGGAGCGCTTTGTGCCCTATTTCATTTTTATAGTATCCATAGGAGCCTGTTTTTATCTTATGCTAAAACTGATGATGCCCGTATGGATTCTTGTATTGCTGGGAGCAACAGCGATTAGTTTACTTATCGGCATGGCGATCAATATTTTCTGGAAAATAAGTGCCCACCTTATGGGGATTGGCGGACTCATCGGTGCCATAATGGGAATATGCCGCCTGCATCAGCAAAATCCTTATTGGGCCTTTATCCTGCTTTTCATTATTGCCGGGTTGGTTGGCACTTCCAGAATTTTTCTTGGCAGACATACACCAATGCAGGTTTATGCTGGTTTTATACTGGGATTTTTCTGTACCTTTACAGCATCGATTTTGAGTTATATCTATTTATTCATCTAATAAAATACTAGAATTATGATTTTCCCTGCAGAACTAAAGTACACAAAGGATCATGAATGGATCCGCGTTGAAGGCAACGTGGCTTATGTGGGTATTACTGATTACGCACAAAGTGAATTAGGCGACATTGTATATGTTGACGTTCAGACAGAAGGTGAAACCGTCGAAATTGAAGAGGTGTTTGGCTCCATTGAGGCGGTTAAAACAGTTTCTGATCTGTTTATGCCTGTTTCCGGCGAAGTGCTTGAAGTAAACGGTGCATTGGAAGAAAAGCCTGAGCTTATCAATGAAGATGCATACGGAGAAGGATGGATTATTAAGATTTCTGTTGCAGATGCGGCTCAATTGGACAGCTTGCTTTCCGCAGCTGATTATGAACAATTAATTGCTAAATAAAAAATGACTCCGATAGTTAGTATAATAATGGGTAGCACATCCGACCTTCCGGTAATGGAAAAGGCTGCCAAATTCCTGGACGAGATGCAGGTTCCTTTCGAAATGCATGCTTTGTCGGCGCACCGTACGCCAGCAGAAGTTGAAGCTTTTGCCAAAAATGCCAAAGGACGCGGCATTAAGGTTATAATAGCTGCTGCAGGCATGGCTGCCCATCTGTGTGGCGTGATCGCCTCCATGACCACCCTTCCGGTGATTGGAGTACCTATCAATGCCTCACTCGACGGCATGGATGCATTGCTGGCCATCGTACAGATGCCTCCGGGTATTCCTGTTGCAACCGTTGGAATCAACGGATCACTAAATGCGGGTATTCTGGCTGTCCAGATGCTTGCTGTGGGAGATGACAAACTGCAGGAAAAATTGGATCAATATAAGGAGGATCTGAAGAAAAAAATCATTCAGGCGAATGAAGATCTCGCCAAGGTTTCTTACACCTATAAAACAAATTAACAGATCAGGGGCGAACCAAAAGGTTTGCCCCTTGTTAATTAACAAAGAGAAGACTCCTTGTTATTCACTAATGCATAATACAGATGGATTATTTCAATTATAGTCGCCGGCAATCGTCGGTTGTTCAGATAGGAAACAAACAACTGGGTGGCAACAACCCCATCCTTATTCAGTCAATGGCCAATGTATCCACCCTGGATACCAATGCATGTGTCGAACAAGCCATACGCATCATCGATGCCGGAGCAGATTATGTCCGGTTCACGGCTCAGGGAATCAGGGAGGCCGAGAACCTGGGTGTGATAAGACAGGAACTCACCCGCAGAGGATATACAAATCCGCTTGTTGCCGATATTCACTTTAACCCCAAAGCTGCAGATGCCGCTGCTCAGGTAGTGGAGAAGGTACGTATCAATCCGGGTAATTATGTGGATAGTAAGATATTTAATATCAGAGAATACTCCGATGAGGAATACAATGCCGGAATCGCAAAAATCCGGGAACGCTTCATTCCTTTCCTTCATTTGTGCAAGGAACACAACACCGCTATCAGACTCGGTATAAATCATGGCTCTTTATCGGACCGTATTATGAGCCGTTACGGCGATACACCTGAAGGCATGGTAGCTTCCTGCATGGAATTTTTGAGAATCTGCCGGGAAGAAAATTTTCATAATGTGGCAATCTCAATCAAAGCATCCAACACGGTGGTTATGGTTCAGACTGTACGTCTGTTGGTTAAGACCATGGATGCCGAGGGAATGGCTTATCCTTTGCATTTAGGTGTTACGGAAGCAGGCGACGGCGAAGACGGACGAATCAAATCGGCTGTAGGCATAGGCACATTGCTTCACGATGGAATTGGCGACACTATACGGGTTTCACTCAGCGAAGAGCCCGAGGCAGAAGTTCCGGTAGCTCGTAAATTAGCAGAATATGTACAAAAAAGAGCTGGAGCTCCAAGTGTGGAGGGAACTGTCGCCCCGGGATTCGACAAGATAAAACCGGCACGCAGAAAAAGTAGGATCGTAGAAGGTATTGGGGGTGAGGGCATTCCCGTTGTTGTGTCGGACAGGAGCAACGGATTAAGCTTTGAATTCAATCCAGAAGCTAAGCCCGACTATGTTTACGTGGGAGCAGTAGACCCAGATAGTCTTCCATATAATATTAAGTTTATTGTTGATGCCCATAGATGGAAAGAAAAAGAGAATGTGTTCCCCTATTTTGTTGCTTCCAATGCAGCAGAAATGCATAACTACAATGCATCAATCAAGTTCATTCGTCTGACCTATGCGGATTTAAATGAAGAGATGCTTGCTATTTTAAAGAATGACCCATCTGCGGTCGTAATTTTAAGTTCTCACCATGCAAACGGATTAGGAGCTCAACGAGCTTTTATGCATAAGCTTATGGCCTCCGGATGCGATGTACCTGTTATTTTACACCGCGAGTATAAGGAAACGGATGTAGAAACACTTCAAATAAAATCGTCTGCCGATTTGGGGGCATTAATTTTAGATGGATTCTGCGATGGGATCATGTTGATAAATCAGGATGGGAATGTTCTGGTAACGGACAACTGTATGTTTGGTATCCTTCAAGCTACCAGGGTGCGTATCAGTAAGACCGAATTTATCTCATGTCCGGGTTGCGGACGAACGCTTTACAACCTGCAGACTACCATTGCAAAGGTAAAAAAGGCAACTTCTCACCTCAAAGGACTAAAAATAGGTATTATGGGCTGTATAGTAAACGGACCCGGTGAAATGGCGGATGCCGACTACGGATATGTTGGTGCAGGGGTTGGAAGGATCAGTTTATATAAAGGGAAAGTGTGTGTACAAAAAAATATTCCTGAAAATGAGGCCGTAGAACGCTTAGTTGAGTTAATAAAAGAGAACGGAGATTGGAAGAACTGAGAAATATTGTATCTTCGTGCCTGTTAATCAATAAGCACAGATGAAAATAGAAATAGTAAATAAGTCGCATCATCCGCTTCCCGGATATGCGACGCCTCTTTCGGCCGGGATGGATATCCGGGCAAACCTTTCTGAACCGGTGGTGCTTAATCCATTGGAGAGAAAGCTTATACCAACAGGTCTGTTTATAGCCTTGCCCGAAGGTTACGAAGCCCAGATGAGGCCCCGCAGCGGTCTTGCCATTAAACATGGCATCACGCTTCTGAATACCCCCGGAACAATTGATGCCGATTACAGAGGGGAGATCGGAGTTATCCTTGTCAACCTTTCCAATGAGCCTTTTACTGTTCAGGATGGCGAACGGATTTGCCAGATGGTAATTGCTGCACATGCACATGTTGCATGGGAGCCGGTTGAATTGTTGGATGAAACCGAAAGGGGAGCCGGAGGCTTTGGTCACACCGGAAAGCATTAATCAGATTAAGAACATACGAAAATAAGCTTGCACATGTTGAAACGAATCATACCTTCCGGCTTAATATTCATGCTTCTGGCTTCAGTAAGTCCGGTTCCGGCAACCAATCAAATAAAAAGTCAGACAACTTATGTGAAACCGGGAAACGACATCCAGCGCAAATTGGATTATTTCTTTTATGAAGGAGTAAAACAAAAAAACGCAGGAAAGTACGATGCGGCATTTGATTTGTTTACACATTGTCTGGAGATTGATTCTACATCTTCACCCGTGCTATTTGAGTTATCCTCTTTTTATGTTGAGATGGATAAGCCTGAAAAAGCGGTAGGTTTGCTCCAAAAGGCGGTAGATCATGCACCGGATAACTTCACCTACCGCATGGCCCTGGCCACAGTAAGCAGGGGATTAGGCATGTTTTCGGATGCCAGTGCTGAATACGAAACCCTGATTCAGAAATTTCCTGACAAGACGGACCTGAACTATTACCTGGCCGAATCGCTTACACAGGAGGGAGAAATAGGAAAAGCTATTGATGCTTACGATGCTCTGGAAAACAGTGTAGGTATGAATGAGGCGATCTCCATACAAAAATACAAGCTTTACAACTCGTTGAATGAGCCTGAGAAGGCTATGAAAGAGATTGAAAAGCTGGCCGCAAAATATCCTATGGAACCCCGTTACCAGATTGTAATGGGAGATTTGTATCTGGAAAAGAATAATACAGACAAAGCCCTGCTTTGCTATAACAAAGCCCATGAGATTGATCCAGCAAATCCATATTATATAGTTTCGATGGCCAACTACTACGAAATGGTTGGAGATAAAGAAGCCGCCGAGACTCAGATTCGCAGTGCATTGGTAAATAACGATCTGGACGTGGAAACCAAAGTGAATATCCTTTCACGTTACATTGTTCGTTTGCAACAAAACAAGCAGGATGTTGAAGGGGCCAATATATTATTTCAGACATTACTCGAACAGCATCCGGAGGAGACTCAACTCAAACTCATGTATGGAAGTCTGCTTGCGATTCAGGAAAAAACGGAAGAGGCCCGGTTCCAGTTCCAACTGGTTACTGAAATGGAACCCGATAATGCCAGTGCCTGGCAACAGTTGCTTAATCTGTCTCTCAAGGCAAACGATATGGAGGAGGTAAAGCGGATTTGCCTGAAATGCCAGGAGCTGTTCCCTGATGCCCCCGAATACTATTTCTACCTTGGTATTGCCCATTACCAGTTAAAGGAATATGAGAAGGCTCTGGAAACATACCAGGCCGGAATTCAGATTATTGATAAAGAAAACACCTCCCTGATCTCCGATTTCTACGGACAGATAGGAGACATCCATTATCAGATGAAAAATCAGGAAAAGGCATATGAAGCCTATGAAGAGGCCTTGAAATATAACGACAAAAACATTGTTGTACTTAACAATTACAGTTATTTTCTTACTTTGGACAAGAAAGATTTGAAAAAAGCTGAGCGTATGAGTGCACAATGCATTAAACTGCAGCCGGATAACAGTACCTATCTGGATACATACGCATGGGTATTTTTTATGCAGGGCAACTACACTTTGGCTAAAATTTATATTGAAAGCGCCATCAGTAAAGATACTACCAAAAGTCCGGAATTGGCCGACCATTACGGGGATATCCTGTACATGAGCGGAGAGAAGGAGAAAGCTGTGGAACAATGGATTAAAGCAAAAGAACTAGGAAAGGAAAGTGAAATTCTGGACCGGAAGATTGCAGAAAAGATTTACATTGAAGAGGTTGTAAAATGAAACGGAACAAACAATATATACTTTTACTGCTTACTGCTACACTTATACTTGTAAGCGGGTGTAAAACAGCACGTAAAGCAACATCCGGAAGAGAGGGTATTTTTAAAGAAAAAGAAGTATTTATGTCTTCTGTTCAACAGAAAGCATTGCAATTCCAAACCCTTTCGGCAAGAATGAATGCAGACTTGAACATACCCGGAAAGAGCTTAAGTTCCAGAGTGGATATGAAGATAGTTAAAGACAGCGTATTTCAGTTGTCAGTACAGCCTTTTCTGGGTATTGAGGTTTTTAGGATGGAGTTCAGCATTGACAGTGTAAAGATGATGGACCGGATGAATAAACGCTATGTATTGGAAAGCTATGAATCCCTGAAGGGCGAAACTCCGGTCGACTTCAACTTCTACAATCTACAGGCATTATTTACAAACCACCTGTTTTTACCAGGGAAGCAGAGTATCAGTCCCGAAGAATTCATTCAGTTTTTTTATGTTGAAAATGAAGGTTTGGCGGAATTAAGAACAAAAGACGAGACCGGCTTGCACTACACATTTACCGCTGATAACGAAGAAAAATTAGTATCAACGCTGATTGCCAATGCTACCGGAAGCCAGAAGCTTCAATGGGATTATACCGATTTTCAGCAGGCCAATTCGCAATCTTTCCCAATGAGAATGAAAGCTCAGGTAGTTTCAGGCAACGAAAACAAGGGTAGTCTTACTCTCAATTTCAATAAAATAGAACCAGACGTTCCCGTGAGAATGGATTTCACCATTCCCTCTAAATATACGCGCATCACCTATGCGCAGATTATTAAAGCATTAAGTAATTTAAGCAAATGAGATACGGTTGGATTGCATTATTCTTACTTTCAGGACTGGTAGCTTTCAGTCAGAATTCCGCAAGGGTCAAGCAGTTGGAAAATCAGCGAAAAAAAGCGCTGGAAGAAATTGAGATGACAAGCCAACTATTGAATGAAACTAAATTATCAACCCGTAGCTCATTGAACAGGCTTAACCTGCTTTCCAAGCAAATCCTTTCGCGCAAAAAAGTTATAAGTATTCTGAATCAGGAGATCGGAGGAATAGATTCTCAAATAAATGGAATGCGCCGGGAAATCGGTCGTCTTGAAGTAGAGCTTAAAACTAAACAGAAAAACTACGGTAAATCTGTACGTGGCATGTACAAGAGAAGAAGTTCGCAAGACAAGCTGCTCTTCATCCTGTCCGCCGACAACTTCGCGCAGTCCATTCGCCGGATGCGTTATCTGAAAGAATATGCCGACTGGCAAAAACGTCAGGCTATCGAAATTTCAGAAAAACAGAAAGAGATAGAACTTAAACGCAGCACTTTGGAAAAAACCAGAAGTGAAAAGCAGGCTTTGCTGGGTGTAAGGGAAACCGAAAATAAAAAACTGGAGAACGAAGAGTCTACTCAGAAAACCGAAGTACAGCAACTTAATAAGAAACAACGCGATCTGCAGGCTCAACTGAAGAAAAAGAAGCAACAGGCCGAAGCGTTAAATCAACAAATCGAGAAGCAGATTGCTCTTGAAATTGCTAAAGCCGAAGAAGAGGCTCGCTTGGCTCGGGAAAAGGCTGAACGTGAACGTGCCGAAAAAGCTCGTATTGCACGCGAAGAGCGAAAAAGAAAAGCCGAAGCTTCAGGTAAAAAATATGTTGAAGAAAAAGAGGTACCAGCTCCCGAACCCATACGGGAGGAACGTGTAGCGGATGTAAAAGGCGGTTATGCCATGACCCGTGAAGAAAAGAAATTATCGGATAATTTTGCCAATAATAAAGGTCGCCTGCCCTACCCTGTAACCGGCAGACACACGATTGTTGGCACCTTTGGTGAACAGCAACACCAGGATCTGAAATATGTTCGTACAAACAACAGCGGTATTGATATCCAGACCTCACCCGGAGCAGATGCGCGTGCCGTATTTAATGGAGAGGTAACCCGTGTATTTGTTGTTCCCGGGTATAACAATTCCGTAATTATCCGTCATGGTAATTACCTTACAGTTTACAGCAACCTGAGTCAGGTTTATGTAAAAGCCGGCGACAGGGTATCGACCCGTCAATCCATCGGGAAGATCTTTACGGATAGTGAAGATGGCAATGCAACAATCCTGCATTTTCAACTCTGGAAAGAAAAAACGAAGCTAAATCCGGCCCCCTGGTTGGACTAATTCAAATCATAAATTAAATCAGGCAACAAACGGTTGCCTGAGAAAGAAAGAGATCAGGATTGTCCGGAACGGGAACCCAAATTCCGAATTCTTCTGCAGATGGAGGTAATATCAGTTTTATCAGGCAGCAATTCACCCACTCGGGTACTTGTAATGCGGCAAAACTGAATGATAGAAAACGAAAGCATCGACAGATAAGCTGCACTTCCAGATAAAGCAGCTCCCGGAACCCCTGATATGGGAATAAGGAGTGAGCCTGTCAGCAATAACACAGAGAGACCTAGTAATGAACTGATTGTGCTTATACGGACTCTTCCGCTTCCGATAAAAAAATGGCTGAATATACTGTTACAGGCTAAGGCAATCACCCCCGGAGTCAAGCATATGATTACTTTCCGGATACCGGAAAATTCCTGACCAAACAACCAGGATGTAAATACGAATTCCGGAATAAGTAAAACGAACAACATGACAATAGTAGTAGCCAACAAGGTAAGCCATACCAACTGAATGGTGATACGCTTTTGAATATTTGCATCTTCTGTTTGTGCAACTTTGCCAAAAACGATAAAAGAAATACTTCTGCTAATATTCCAAACGCTTTCTGACACCTTGGTTCCGGCATCAAACAGGCCGACACTTCCAACTCCACTAAATCGTTGCAGTAAAAAGTAATTAATGCGGCTGGTGAATTGCTCTGCAAGGTTATCAACTCCGGCCCAAAGACCGTACAAAAACATATTCCAGGTTAAGGATGGCAATTCGTTCCATGTACCCCGCTTCAATAAAGGCATCACCCATAGTAAGCTTATTATCCATGCGGTTACATTTGCAATGTACAGCCCACAGATATAGGCATCTACCGTTTTCACATCAAATACATAGTAAAGAATCAGAACAGCAACAAAGAGCAATCCGCCCTGTAATGTATATGTCAGATTAAATTTTCGTATGCAATCTGTTCCAAGTAAAAAGCGTGCATTGGCAGCTGTAAGAGAAAGGAGTAAAGATAGCAGATAGACATGCATTCCGTACCCTTCGGGGATAAGTCCGCTTACCCACATCATACAAGAAGCTAAAGCTCCCATACTAATTGTCCACAGATAGGCCGGTATAAAGACCTGAAAAGAAGGATACCGGTTCATAAAATAAACGATAGTGTTTCCACTGAGCACACTGTTACACATCATTACGATGTTTACTGCAGCCAATACCAACCCAATCAGTCCTACGCCATGAATTCCCAAGGCGCGTGCATTGAGAACAAGAAGTATCAGATTAAGGAAAGCTACCAGGTAACGTGTGCCAATGGTTTCTATTATTTTACGAAGCATGCATCAGAGTTGTAATCCGTCTAATAACCGTATATAGGTATCAATGGCCTCCCTTATTTCGGAAGGACAAATAAATTCGTCCGCTGTATGCGAGCGGGAGGACTTTCCCGGTCCGATTTTGACCGAAGGGAACCGCATCAGTGCCTGGTCCGACAACGTAGGAGACCCAAAAGGATCTTTACCCAAAAGGATCGCCCTTTGAACGAAGGGATGGGTAACCTCGGTTCGTGAAGAGTTTAATCGGAAAGACCGGGCTTTCACTTCACTATCTATATGTTGTTTTATATGATTAAACAATGCTTCATTCGTATAGCACTCATTGGTCCGGATATCTACCGTAAATTCGCATCTATCGGGAATTACATTATGCTGACTTCCGGCATGAATTACCGTAACCGACATTTTTACCGGGCCCAGAAAATCACTTTTTTCTGGAAATTGATACGTAGTAAACCATTCGATATCCTTCATAGCCAACAGAATAGCATTCACCCCCTCGTTTCTGGCAGCATGACCAGCCTTTCCCGAAGCGATACAATCCAACACCATCAATCCTTTTTCGGCAACAGCCGGTTGCATCTCCGTAGGTTCGCCCACCACTGCAAAATGAATGGGAGGTAACTCGGCAAGAGCCAATTCCAGACCATTCTTTCCAGAAACTTCTTCTTCACATGAGGCTAGGAAAATCAAATTGGATGGTTGGCTCTTTTTACTTAAAATCGTAAAAGCTTCATACAATGAAACAACACTGGCGCCGGCATCGTTACTTCCCAACCCATACAGGCGGTCGTCTTTACCGGCATCGGCAGCAAACGGATCCTTGCTCCATCCAGCTACAGGCTTTACCGTATCTATGTGGGAGTTAAGCAATATGGTTTGTTTCCTCAATTCAAAACCCGGAGCAACTATCCAAAGATTATTCCCTGCGCGGTTTACTTTATGGCCAGCCTTTGTCCATTGAGAAAAAAGATAATCGGCTACATCGTTTTCTTCACGGCTAAATGAAGGAATGCGAATCATACCGCTTAGTAAATCCAAGGCATCATAAAAAGCTTCCATATTGCTGTTTTAATATTACTAGTTTATTCCAATCCGGACAGAAGCGCATCCACCTCTTCCCGATCAATTTCCAACTGGGCGCGTAAAGCCTCCAGACTCTCAAATTTAATATCTTCGCGCATAAAACGAACAAATACAACCTCCAGCTGAGCGTTGTAAATGTCGCCGCTAAAATTCAGAATATTGACTTCAAGAGCCATATCCAGATTATTATCTATGGTTGGCCTGCATCCGATATACAGCATTCCTTTGTAACGTACCCCGTTCAAATTTACCCAAACCGCATAGATCCCGATTCCCGGCAAAACTTTAAATGGCTCGTCTACCCTTATATTGGCAGTAGGAAAACCAATTGTTCTACCAATTTTATAACCACTTACAATACTTCCTTTAATCATGTATGGATAGCCCAACAAAGCCGCAGCTTTGTCTACACGACAATGGTCTAATTGCTTACGGACCTCAGACGAACTAACATGCTCCATTCCGGGGCTGTAGGGTGAAGCCTGTATCACATCCATCCCACAACTCTTTCCGTATTCTACATACTGTTCAAAACCATCCGCCCGATTACGGCCGAAACGATGATCGTACCCAATCAGCAATGTATTCACATGAATCCGCTTACACAAGATCTCTTGGATAAACTCTTTGGCCGACAATTGAGAAAGTTCAGGAGTAAAATCAAGTACGATACAATAATCTACTCCGGTAGATTCCAGATGCATCAGCTTCTCTTCAAAGCTATTCAATAATTTGGGTTGGTAATCGGCATGAAGCACTGCTCTGGGATGTTCGGGAAAGGTAATTACAGCTGCAGGAAGCTTTCTGGACCTTGCTACTGATAGCATTTCTTCAATCAGGAACCGATGTCCCAAATGCACTCCATCAAAGAATCCAATGGTGGCCACCAGCTCAATGTCTTTCAATATCTCAGTATCTCTCGTCACAATCATACCTATGTTCTTTTCCAGTTGAATTACAAAGGTAAAGAAAGAGATGGCATAATTCCTAACAAACAGGAGACAATCCGATAAAAATCCGTACTTTTGTACTTCCTAACGAACAGAGATGAGACAATGGAATATCAGATAAAAGCGCCTTCCAAATTACAGGCATCCATTCAGTTACCGGCATCCAAAAGCATCAGTAACCGTGCACTGATCTTACATGCATTAAGTTACAGTGCTTACGACATCGTTAATTTATCCGATTGCGATGATACAAAAGTAATGGTAAATGCCCTTAATTCGGATGGCCGCGATTTTGACATTAAAGCAGCAGGAACCGCTATGCGGTTTTTAACCGCTTTCCTTTCAAAAATTGTGGGAGAATGGACAATAACCGGAACCGAACGCATGAAGAACCGTCCCATCAAGCTACTGGTTGATGCCTTGAACTCCTTAGGTGCCCGTATTGAGTACATTGAGAAAGAGGGTTATCCTCCGTTGCGGATTTTTGGTAGTGCATTGCAGGGCGGAGAGATATCTCTGTCCGGAGGAATCAGTTCACAATATATTTCGGCACTTCTCATGGTTGCCCCGCTTATGGAAAAAGGACTTACCATCCATCTGGAAGGTAACATAATATCCCGTCCTTACATCCAACTCACCCTTCAGCTGATGGAACAGTTCGGGGTGAAGGCTAATTGGTCTGGTCAGACTATAAAAGTATTGCCTCAGGAATATAAGCCGGTGCCCTTTACCGTGGAATCCGATTGGAGCGCCGCCTCGTATTGGTATCAAATGGCAGCCCTGAACAAAGATGCTGAAATTGAATTGTTAGGGTTGTTTAAAAATAGTTTACAGGGTGACTCGGCTGTAGCCGGATTATTTACGCAACTGGGTATTACAACCTCTTACACAAACAAGGGAGTTCTTTTAAAAAAGAACGGAAACCGATGCACAAAGTTCAATCATAATTTTGTGAATGAACCCGATCTTGCACAAACCTTTGTGGTTACTTGTGTGTTACTTAACGTACACTTCCGTTTCTCTGGATTGCAGAGTTTGAAAATAAAAGAAACCGATCGCATCGAAGCCTTATGTAACGAGTTGCGAAAACTTGGCTATCTGATTCATGTTGAAGGAAACAGTGTGATGGAATGGAATGGAGAGCGTTGCGAACCAATGGATCACCCGGTGATCAACACCTATGAAGATCATCGTATGGCCATGGCTTTTGCTCCGGTAGCTCTTGCACTCCCTCAGGGTATCTGTATTGCTGATCCGGAGGTGGTGAGCAAATCATATCCAAATTTTTGGAATGATTTACTAAAAGCTGGTTTTGAAATTAAAGATTAAATTATTGGCTCTATGTGGTTTATCGTTATTGGAATTATTGTATTGGGCATCCTTGCCGCCATTGCTGGTCATTTGCGGAATAAGAAATTGCAGGGGATGTTGGAGAGGGGAGAAATCAAAGAAATTCCCGAGCCGAAAGAGATATCTGAAGGATGCTGCGGACAGCATGAAACCTGCGAAAAAGACAGCCTGCTTGCTGCTGTAAGCAAGAAAATAGAATATTACGAAGATGAAGATCTGGATCGTTTCATCGGTACTGCTGCAGATGCATATTCGGAAAATGAAGTTGAAGAATTCCGTGAAGTTCTCTATACGCTTCAGGAAGTTGAAGTGGCCGGATGGATCCGCAGCCTGCTTTTACGGGGTATCGAATTGCCCGATGCCCTGAAAGATGAAGCATTTCTGATTCTTGGTGAACGACGTATACACGCCTAACGTATGACAGATCTACTGCAATATGCATTTTTTCAAAACGCCTTGATAGGAAGCTTTCTAACAGCGATTGCCTGTGGAATTGTTGGCACCTATATCGTATCCAGAAGGTTGGTGTTTATTACCGGCGGAATCACCCATGCCTCATTCGGAGGATTAGGTATCGGCTTTTTTGCCGGCATAAATCCTATTCTCTCGGCTTTGATCTTTTCTATTCTTTCCGCCTTCGGAGTAGAATGGGTTAGCCGCAAACAGGGGGTGAGGGAAGATTCGGCTATAGCCGGGTTCTGGTCTCTGGGTATGGCTTTGGGAGTTATCGCCATATTTATGACTCCGGGGTTTGCTCCTAACCTATCCGCCTACCTTTTCGGAAATATTCTTACAATTTCATATACCGATATCCTTTGGATAAGTATATTGTCGGTTGTACTCATTGTTTTTTTCGTGCTTTTCCACAGGGAAATTCTTTATGTAGCATTCGACAACGACTTTGCGTTAACCCAACGTTTGCCGGTAAAACTGGTGGAATATACCATGATGTGCTTTATTGCCATTACGATTGTACTGTCTATCCGTTTGGTTGGAATTATGCTGCTTATGTCTATGGTAACTCTGCCACAGATAACCGTCAATCTCTTCACATCCAATTTTAATAAGATTATCTGGGGAAGTATTTTTATAGGATTTATTGGATGTTTGTCAGGATTAATCTTGTCCTATTTATTAAACGTACCTTCGGGAGCTTTTATCATTCTGGTATTGGTCATTTTCTTTTTAGTGGCAAAAGGGCTATTATTCTTCCGTAAAAAACAATAAAACAGGTTCATTTCTGTTTATTAAGTTGTTAAAACAGGCAACATTGAAAAAACAGACCGGCTATATAAGCGCATTATGTGTGTTTGTGTTGCTGGCATCGTGCAGTACAAAAGAAAATACGATGTCCAGTAGGTTTTATCATGCCTTTACCTCCCGGTATAATATCTACTTCAACGGCAAGACATCCTTCGACGAATCAATGAAATCGCTTCAAGACGGACATAAAGATAATTATACCGAACAGCTGCTTATGTATCCGGTAAGCGGACTCTCTAAAGAGAAACAAACTACAGGAGGATCTTTCGACCGTGCGATAGAGAAGAGTAACAAAGCCATTAAACTCCATTCCATACAGACGAAACCGCTTAAGAAACCAGGTTGGCGAAATGACCCCAAACAAAAAGCGTTGCAGGAGATGGAAGAGTACAACCCATTTTTAAAGAAGTGCTGGCTGCTATTGGGTGAAAGTCAATTTTACAATGCTGACTTTTTGCAGGCATCGGCCACTTTTTCCTATATCGCCCGTCATTATGCCCAGGATGAAGAAATGGTTGCCGAAGCAAAACTCTGGCAAGCCAGGTCATATGCTGAGCTGGGGTGGATGTATGAGTCGGAAGACATCCTGAATAAATTAAATATCAATGGTATTCCCAAAAGTAAGCAACGCAGGTATGCTTCAGTATATG
The DNA here is from genome assembly GCF_013409575.1 of Macellibacteroides fermentans. Lineage (NCBI taxonomy): Bacteria > Pseudomonadati > Bacteroidota > Bacteroidia > Bacteroidales > Porphyromonadaceae > Macellibacteroides > Macellibacteroides fermentans. The sequence goes on from NZ_JACCCY010000003.1 coordinate 500,672, forward strand.
CAGATTATCTGATTAAAAGCAAGCAGAGCAAAGAGGCTATCCCCTACCTTATAACTGCCATCAAAGCTGAGAAAAACAGGAAACAGCGTACCCGAATGAAATATCTTCTAGGTCAATTATATGCTGGTGAAGGATTGGATGGTCTGGCTTATAAAACTTTTGGCCAGGTTATCAGTGCAAATCCTCCATACGAAATGGAATTTGCAGCGCGTATCCGTCAGACCGAAGTTTTTCCCGGAGGAAATGCAACTAAAATAATTCGCAGATTGCAGAGTATGGCCCGTAGCGAAAAGAATGTAGATTACTTAGATCAGGTGTATTATGCTATCGGGAATGTGTATATGAGTCAGCAAGACACAATCCGTGCCATCGAAAGTTACGAATCAGCCATCGAAAAAAGTAAACGGAACGGATTGGATAAAGCGATCTGTCAACTTCGTCTCGGAGATATCTATTTCAAACAACGTGCCTACGAAAAAGCACAGCCCTGTTTCCTGGGAGCATTAACTGCTCTAGATAAAAAACACCGCGATTACGAACGGGTTGCTAAACAGTCTGTCATTCTGGACGAGCTTGTTATCCATACTGAAGCCGTTCATCTGCAAGACAGTCTGCAAACCCTTGCCAAAATGAGCGAACCGGAACGACTTGCCGTTATTGGTAAAATTATTGATAAAGTAAAAAAGGACGAGGAAGAACAAAAAAGAGCAGCTGAACAAGCCGCTTTCTTAGCCGAACAGGATGCCAAAGGAAGTGGAATAAACCGTACTGGCACAGGAACCCAAACAGTTACCATGCCGGTAGCAACAGGAGAGAATTCGTTTTATTTTTACAATCCTCAAACTGTTGCCGATGGAAAAAGACAGTTTCAGACCCGCTGGGGAAGACGATTACTTGAAGACAATTGGCGCAGGCTTAAAAAAGCAATGAATACTTTCGTTGATAATCAGGATAGTAATGTACTTTCAGACAATGTACAAGACACTGCTCCCGACAGGGGAAATCAGGTAGTTTCTGTAGATTCTCTACCTTCGCCTGTAGCTTCTCAAGATCCAAAAGATCCGGCATTTTACCTCCAGCAGATCCCACTAACGGAAGAAGACCTGCAGGCATCGGATCTTATAATTGCCGACGGGCTCTTTAACATGGGAAAGATATATAAAGACAAACTGGAAGACCTTCCGCTGGCTATTGAAACCTTTGAAACGTTGGACAGACGCTTTCCTCAAAATAAATATCGTTTAGACAGCTATTATCAATTGTATCTGATGGGATTACGATTGGAAGACCGTTCGCTTGCAGCCCAATATAAAAGTAAGCTTATGCAAACTTTTCCGGAAAGTGATTATGCTCTGGCAGTCGCAGACCCCAATTATGCTTATAATATCCGTATGATGGACCGTGTACAGGATTCCATTTACGAAAGAACCTATAACCAATACCTGGTCGGCGACACAACCAATGTAAGAGATAATTACAGGAAGGTAACAACCGCCTATCCGTTATCCAAGTTATTACCGAAATTCACATTCCTTGAGGCTCTAACATATGTTCAGTCAGGCGATGCCAACCGTTTCAAAGAGGCTCTCAAAGCATTGGTAGAGAAATATCCTCAAGCCGATGTAACTGAACTGGCAGGCGAAATGCTCAAGGGAGTCCTGCGCGGACGTTCTATGGTACAAGGGGATGTTACCGGGATGAAATGGAATATGCGTTTCGGACTTCAAAATGGGATCGAGCCAGGCGCTATCGATTCAACCCGTACCTTTACTGCCGGAATAAATGAGCCTTATCGGATGTTACTAATTTACCCGGCAGGAAAAGTGGAACTGAATCAACTCCTTTTCACTGTAGCCTCCTATAATTTTGCCAACTTTATGATAAAGGAATTCGACTTAAGCAGCGAATCTTTTGGAGAAATGAATATGCTCTTTATACGTGGTTTTGTTGGGATGGAAGAAATTCTGCAGTATTACCGTATGATCCATTCAGATTCCGGATATGCTGCAAATATCGAAAAAGCTGTAGGTATCCTACCCATCTCCGAATCCAATTATGAGGTGCTGATTCATGGCAAGACATTAGACGAATACATTACTTTTTTCAATGAAAACTTTGGCGAATCAGCTCCCGAAATCGTATCACGCTGGCGTATCCGGCTAATGGATCAAGCTGACGAAACAACCGAGATTCCGGCACCGTCTATCGCATCTGATGTTACAGATCAACAAGCAGATTCTACGAATACACAGTCTGCCGTTCCGGATTCAATTCAACTCATACAACGACCAATTGATTCTCTTCTACTAGATCGAACAGAAAAGGCGACAGTTATTCCAACGGATAGTATCCGGGTGAATGAAATAATACAGGATACGCTCCCGGAATCCGAATTTGGCGCAGACAGCATTGGATCAATTGTTCCTGAATCAAAAGAGTTGACTCTGAAAGAAATTCAGGCAATCCGTGCAAAGGAAGCTGCAGAAGAAGAGGCCCGAAAGAAACAGCAACGTGAAGAATTTGAAGCCAAACAAAAGGCTGATAAGGAATTGCAGGAACAAAAGGCGAAAGAACGTGCAGATATCCTGAAAAAGCAGGAAATTGAAAATCAAGCTTTGCTCAAAGCTAAAGCCGACAGGGAGAAAGCGCTTGAAAAGGAACAAAAAGATCGGTTGAAGCAAGCAGAAGCTGCCCGTAAACAGAAGATCAAGGAACGGAAATTACTCCTTAAAGAAAAGGAACGGGCCTATAAAGAGCAACTCAAAAAGCGTGAAGCCGAACGTAAACAAAAGGAGAAACTCTATCAGCAAAAACTTAGAGACCGCGAAAAGGCACGTAGAGAAGCATTAAAACAGAAGTAACCAATCGCAGACATATAAAAATCTTCTCTGTTTTGTTAGTACTTTTTGCCTAAAATGTATATACTTATTTACCAAAATGTATATACTTCTTGTCCAAAATGTACCTGATTTTTTTGAGGCATGTCTTTCTTTTGATTCGTAATGAATTTGGTACCGGACCGGTTTTCATTCCTATATGTTTGAATGTTCAAAGATATAGGAACGGTTTCTCAAAGATATATCTTTGGGGATTGAAAGATATATATTTGCCGATAAAAAGTACCGGGTTTCCGCACAACAGGCCTTACTTGTTGAATTACCTTACAGATTTCACGAAAATATCCTTCACTTCCTTCACCTGTACACATAAAATGCTATCCATCAATTAATTACAATTACTAAACAATCAGATATCCTTCACTTTTTCACCAATATCCTTCACTTTTTGAGAAATAACCTTCACTTTCCGGCAGATATCCTTCACTTTAAAGAGGATGAGAGAAAGAATACGACAATGAAGAATAAAAAAACAGGCCGTCTCTTATGGGGACGGCCTGTTGATTATTTTATAAGAAAATCTTATTTTACATTTTTTACTTTGATAAGGTATTCTGCGATCTGAACAGCATTTAAAGCTGCTCCCTTTTTAATTTGATCACTTACCGTCCAGAAAGTCAGACCATTCGGATTAGTCAGATCCTTGCGGATTCTACCAACATAAACTGGTTCCTTATCAGCTACAAATAATGGCATTGGATATTCCTTTGCAGCAGGGTTGTCTTGTAAAACAATTCCTTCGGCTTTGGCAAATGCCTCCTTGGCTTCCTCCACACTGATGGGCTTTTCTGTTTCCACCCAGGTAGATTCAGAATGAGCACGCATTACCGGAACACGAACACATGTGGCGCTGACTTCAATATCAGAGTGCATGATTTTACGTGTTTCGTGGTACATCTTCATCTCTTCCTTTGTATAACCGTTATCGGTAAATACATCCACCTGAGGAATCAGGTTATAAGCCAGCTGATAAGCAAACTTTTCTACTGTAGGTTTATCTCCCTTCAGTATCTCTTCGTATTGTTTTATCAACTCTGCCATGGCAGTAGCTCCTGCTCCACTGGCAGCCTGGTAGGTTGAAACATGTACTTTCTTAATGTGAGAAATACCTTCGATTGCCTTTAATGCAACAACCATCTGAATGGTCGTACAATTAGGGTTGGCAATAATCCCCTTCGGGCGGTTCAATGCATCCTCCGGATTCACCTCGGGAACCACCAATGGAACATCAGCGTCCATACGGAAAGCACTTGAGTTGTCTATCATCACCGCACCATGTTTGGTAATGGTTTCTGCAAACTCAATGGAAGTACCTCCACCTGCCGAAACGAAAGCAATGTCGATCCCTTTAAAGTCGTCGTTATGCTTGAGCTCTTTCACGGTGTACTGTTTACCTTTAAAAGTATAAACACGTCCGGCACTACGGGATGAACCAAAAAGGATCAGCTCATCCATCGGGAAGTTTCTCTCGTCTAGCACACGTAGGAATTCTTGTCCTACTGCTCCGCTAACACCAACAATTGCTACTTTCATTTTGAGCACAATTTAAAATTAAAAATAATTAGTACTATTTCGTTCTATGCAAAATAGTTTTATATCTTTGTACTTTACAAGGCACAGTATCCGAAGTTAACATTCGGCTTGCAAAGATATACCTATTTCTACAAAACCTTACTATTATGAAACATATTTTTCTTTTTTTACTCTGTTTCCTTTCTTTTTTAACAAAATCGCAGACTTCAGACACTTTTTCGTCGTCATATATCACTGCAACCAATGCATGGACAGGTGATACAGCGTCATTTTATGTTACAACCGATGGATGGCTACAACTTGACGATTTGTATGAACAGGGAAATGCTTCACTGCAATTGCCTGTCAATTATAATAAAAACATGGAATGGGAACTAGATGTTCAACTTTATTTTAATTCATCCAATGCCAATAATGTACGTCTCTATGTTCTCTCGTCGGGCGAAAATATAGATCCGGATGAAACGCATTATTATGTTCAGGTAGGTCACAACGACGATAATATATCTTTATACAGCGTAAAAGGGACGGCAACAGCCAAACGACTCATCAAAGGTCGATTGGGACTGCTGGACAAGGAAGATGTTGAAGTGAATGTAAAGCTAAGATTAGAAAACGGAACACACTGGAAATTATATAGCCGCCTTTCGGACGAAACGTCCTATCGCCTCGAAGGAGATACCATCCTGAAACAAGTAGTGATTCCTCCATCAGGTACTTTCAAGATAAATTGCCGTTACAGCAAAACCCGCAGTTATCATTTTGCTTTCGACAATCTGTTAATTACCGGCGATTCAATTGATATGGCCGACACCATGCCTCCCTGTATCACTGCAATAGAAGCCATATCCGATTCGATTCTGCGATTTACCTTCGACGAACCTATAGAATCATCTGCGGCTTCCTGCTCTATAGATGAAATGGGACCGGTATCAATCAAGACTGTATCGGCAAACGCAAATCAACTGCTTGTTGTAACTCCCGACACTATGATAAATGGGAAAGATTATACGTTGTGCTGGGAAAATCTGACTGATTTGTCGGGAAACGTGTTGGTCGACAACTGCTTTCAGTTCACCTTCTCATTGGAAGAAATACCTCCTGCCCCCGACAATCCCGAGATCGGCAACCCAAATGAAGAAGATCACAGAGTTACATTCAGTGTAAAACCATTTGACATTGTATTCAACGAAATTCTGCCCGATCCGCATACCGGAGGAAGTGAGTACATCGAGTTGTATAATCGCAGCGGAGGAGATCTTAGAGCAGACAGCCTGTCCATTGCCATCCGTAAGATTGATGGAAGCCTGGCTACTATTTATCCGCTATCCGGGTTAGAGGTTACAATCGTAAAGGATTCATATCTGGTTTTAACGAAAGACAAGGAGGGTGTTCTCATGCATTACGATACCCCTACTCCGGAATTGATCCGGTCTGTAAAACTTCCGACCCTGGCTAATACCTCTTCCACAGTAGTATTGTTGAATCATCACACCAAAGAGGTTATTGATGAAATCTCCTACAGTCACAAATGGCACAACGCCTTTGTGTCAGACAGTAAAGGTTTTGCATTGGAAAGGATAGATCCGGAATCGACCACTCAAGACCAGCGCAACTGGGCAACAGCAGCGGCAGAAGCCGGTCATGGAACCCCAGGATTCCAAAATACTCAATATGGAGTAATAAAAGACGGTCCTCAAACCAGTATTGAAATTCCGGTATTCTCGCCAGATAATAATTGTTGGAATCTAGCTTACCATACAGATCAATCGGGTTACAGTTGTAGAATCATGGTATTTGATCCAGCCGGAAGACAAGTGGCAATCCTGAAAAACCACGAGTTAATCGGCCAAAAAGGTTCTCTCTTTTGGGATGGAAAAGGAAACGGCGGAAAAAAACTTTCCGCCGGCCTGTATATTCTGTATGCAGAGATTTATCACCCTTCGGGAGTAATCTACCGCTCTAAGAAAGCATTCTCGTACTTCTGATATCAGTAACTGAAGCTGCTTCCGCCTAAGAACTCCCGTAAAAGGGATGTAGGAGGAAGTTCAGTTTCATGAATGTAATTGAAATAACGTAAGAAGCGTAGCAAACGGTAAGCCTCTGCATTCTCTTCTTCTATTTCGAGCACTTCCATCAAAATGGGCTCAGCATATTTACGCAAGGCTGCCAGTTCATACAACATAGCACTGTTAAACATGGCATCGGCATTCTCCTGATAGGGAAAAATCCACTTATCTTCGCCTTTTCGCACACTCTCCCACCTTGCGATCGTGTCTTTGGCCGAATAGCCTCTGAAACGATAATCACGTACGATCCTTCGCAACAACCGGTTATCAGTTGTTGGAATCCAGTTATGATTATCCAGCGAAATTGAGGTAAGCGCAGATACGTATACCTTATACTTATAGTGATCATCTAAAATTGAGGTGAGCTCCGGATTCAACGCATGAATACCTTCAATTATGAGAATAGAATTCGGTCCCATTTTCAATTTGTTGCCTTTGTAAATTCGGGAACCTGTTTCAAAGCTAAATGTTGGCAATGCAATTTCCTCACCGTTGATGGCCTTTTGCAGATCACTATTAAAATAAGGAAGGTCCAGTGCATAAAGCGACTCAAAATCATATTCACCCTTTTCATCTTTAGGTGTATGCTCTCTGTCCAGAAAATAATCGTCCAGCGAAATACTCACCGGATGAATAAGGTTGGTGATCAATTGAATCTGCAGACGTTTACAAAAGGTGGTTTTTCCAGAAGAAGAAGGACCCGAGATAAGGACCATCCGCACCCCATTGTCGCGGAAACGGCAGGCTATTTCCTCTGCTATTTTGGCTACAGATTTTTCCTGCATGGCTTCCGAAACCATAATAATTTCGGGAGTCATCCCTTTTCGTATCGCCTTGTTCAGATCGCCAACATTATTCAGCCCCACCGTATCCAGCAGCGTGAGATGCTCCTTATAAGCTTGAAACATCTTATCCTGCTTAATTACAGGTTCAAGCTCCTGAGGGTCGGACCTACGGGGTATTCGAAGCAAAACGCCATCGAAATAGGGAACAATGTCAAACAGTTGGATATATCCGGTAGAAGGTGTTAGACAACCATAAAAATAATTGATATAGCCATCCAGGTCGTAATACATTGTATAGGGCATCCCGGTTGTTTCCACAAGCAGCTCTTTATCGAACAAACCCCGTTCATGAAAGAGCTTGACTGCATCGGATGTTCGGGTGTTCTTAAAGCGAAAAGGTATGTCGGCATCGATAATCTCACGCATGCGTGTACGGATCTTTTCGATGGTCTGATGATCTATTGATTTCCCATTATGTATCTTGCAAAAATACCCTTTGGAAACGGGGTGCTCCAAATTGAGCGTAGCCGTAGGCAATACATCGTGAACTGCTTTGGAAAAAACAAAGCAGAGGGAACGGACGTAGGTACGCTGACCAGACAATTGTGTATAATCGATAAATTCCACATCCTTAGGGTAATAACAACGAAATGTAAGTCCTTCCACTTTATTGTTTACCCGGGCATTCATGGGCCGGTTCTTAAGCGGTGATCCCACTGCAGTATAAATATCCAGCAGGGTGGCTCCCAGGGGTACATCTTTATATACGTTGTTATTCTTACAGTAAATTGTGATGGTTTCTGTCATAGTTATTCAATATTTATTTATAGATTTGCATGATAAAGTTAGGAATATAAATCGGATTTTACTATCCAATTAAACGATTTTTAAATGGATTATTCATTTTTTGATTTTCTGACCCTTATCGGATCATTAGGTTTATTCCTCTATGGAATGAAGATAATGAGTGAAGGGCTCCAGAAAGTCGCTGGGGATAAACTTCGTTCTATCCTGTCGGTAATGACAACCAATCGGGTTACAGGAATTCTTACAGGGGTATTAATTACTGCACTCGTTCAATCATCTAGTGCAACAACCGTTATGGTTGTAAGTTTTGTAAATGCAGGTCTGCTTTCGCTGGCCCAGTCCATCGGAGTAATCATGGGGGCAAATGTGGGAACAACCGTTACTGCATGGATTATTTCTCTGTTTGGATTTAAAGTAGATATCAGTATTTTTGCATTGCCCTTAATAGGGATAAGTATTCCTCTGATATTTTCAGGAAAAAGTAAACGAAAGTCCTGGGGGGAATTTTTTCTAGGCTTCTCTTTTCTTTTCATGGGACTCTCATTTCTAAAATCATCTGTCCCTGATCTCCAAAGTAACCCTCAGGTTCTTGCATTTTTACAGAATTATACATCAATGGGATTTCCTTCCCTACTTATCTTTCTTTTCCTTGGAACCATTTTAACAATCATTGTTCAGTCTTCCAGCGCAACAGTTGCAATTACTTTGATTATGTGCACCAAAGGATGGATTCCTTTTGAAATGGCCGCAGCAATGGTTTTGGGAGAGAATATTGGTACAACCATTACGGCAAATATTGCTGCTATTTCAGCCAATGTCTCTGCAAAACGTGCAGCATTAGCTCATTTGATGTTTAATGTGTTTGGTGTATTTTGGGTTTTAGTGGTTTTTTATCCATTCATCCAAATGATTTCTTGGATAGTGACTAATTTCGGACCAGGAGATCCAAATGGAATTACCCACTTCCTAAGTAAATTAGATCCACGTACAATATCGCTGATTACTTCCAATATGGAGCTTACAGATCCATCATTGGTAGCTTTACAAAAACAACTATTATCCTTACAAGTTTCTGTATCGTACGGATTATCCCTGTTTCATACGGTATTCAACATCCTCAATGTATGTATTATGGTATGGTTTGTCAAATTCTATGTTTACGTTTGTTCGGCAGTTATCAAGCCCAAAAACGTAGCCGAAGAAGAAGAATTCCAGCTTCGGTATATCCCTTCGGGAATGCTTTCCACATCTGAGTTATCGTTGATGCAGGCAAAGAAGGAGATAGCCGTTTATGGAGACCGGACCTATCGTATGCTTGGCATGGTGAAAGAGTTGTTCTATGAGAAAAACGAAGATAAGTTTCTTAAAATTTACAGCCGGATTGAAAAGTATGAAAGCATAAGCGACCGGATGGAAGTTGAAATAGCAAATTATCTTACCTTTGTGGCGGAAGGTCGTTTAAGTTCCGAAAGCAAGGAGGAGATCCGTATCATGCTTCGGGCTGTTACGGAGATTGAAAGTATAGCCGACTCGTGCAATAACCTGGCCCGTGCCATCAAACGACGCAATGAAGGGAAAGGCGAGTTCACCGAATCGTTGAACCATAATATGGACCAGATGTTTGCGATAGTAGATCAGGCTTTACAACAAATGAATGTGATCTTACATAAACCGGAAGCAGTTCATGATGACATCAATGTCTCTTATAACGTAGAGAATGAAATCAACAATTACCGGAACCAGCTTAAGATCAAGAATATGGAAGATGTTAACAACAAAGCCTATGATTACCAGGTTGGGGTATACTATATGGATATGGTAGCCGAATGTGAAAAACTGGGTGATTATGTTCTTAATGTTGTTCAGGCAGTTATAGAAAAGAAAATTTAAAGCTGTATTTTAATCAGAAAAAGGCACAGCTTTCAGGGTTGTGCCTTTTTTTTCAACCACAAATAGACTAATGAATTTTTGAGTATTTATTTAATTGTAAAAACCATGATCAGAGTATTTTGTATTGTTATTTCGCTATGTATTTCCTGGGGATTGATTGCCCGGGATAAAAAAGAGTTTTTCCCAAAAAAGAATCTGACTACCGTTGGAGCCTACTATTATCCGGAACATTGGGATGAGAGTCAATGGGACCGCGATCTAAGGAAAATGTCCGAAATGGGATTTGAGTTTACCCATTTTGCCGAATTTGCATGGGCACAGCTCGAGCCCGAAGAAGGGAAGTACGATTTTGCATGGTTGGATAAGGCTATAGCTATCGCCGCTAAGCACAACCTGAAAGTTATATTGTGTACCTCCACCGCAACTCCACCGGTATGGTTGACACGTAAACATCCGGAAATCCTGATAAAGAATGAAAACGGAACGACGGTGGACCATGGGGCCCGTCAGCACGCCTCATTTTCAAGCACCTTCTACCGCCAGTATTCGCTTAAGATGATTGCTGAACTGGCTAAAAGGTATGGTAAAGACAGCCGGATAATGGGGTGGCAGCTTGACAATGAACCGGGTGTTCGTCAGGACTATAACACCGATGCGCTATTACGTTTCCGATCATTTTTACGGAATAAATACAACAACCAAATCCTAGAGCTCAACAAGGCGTGGGGAACAGCTTTCTGGAGTCAGATTTACAGTTCATTTGATCAGATTAATTTCCCACTTCCGTCAAATTGGGGACAAAATCCCCATCAAATGCTGGACTATAGAAGGTTTACCGCCTACGAATCGGCCTCTTTCCTTGATGAACAAGCTGCTGAAATCCGTAAATATAGTACTCCTGAACAATGGATCACCTCTAACTATATTCCGGATTATTGGGCTGGACACATAGGAAAATCCAAGTTGTTCGACTTTTACAGCTACACACGCTACATCGTTTCAGGGGGACTCGGAATCGGACAAAAGGGGTACCGTATTGGGGATCCGATGCTAATTCCCTTTGCCAACGACTACTTCCGTCCGATTGGTGGTATGTACGGTGTAATGGAACTTCAACCGGGTCAGGTAAACTGGGGTACAGTTAATCCGCAACCTTATCCGGGTGCTGTCCGATTGTGGTTATGGTCAGTTTTTGCCGGAGGAAGCGATTTTACGTGTACCTATCGTTTTCGCCAGCCAATCTATGGCGACGAACAGTATCATGCAGGAATTGTTGGGACTGATGGTGTCACACCTTCAAGAGGAGGATTGGAGTATCAGCAATTTATTACGGACATAGCCAAGCTTCGGAAACTATATAATCCCAAAGCTCAACTTCCGGCAGAATATACCAAACGAAAAACCGCTATCCTGCATAATGTAGACAACACATGGAGTATGAGTAAACAAAAACAAACCGTCGAATGGAATACCGATAACCATATTCAGAAATACTATAAGCCATTAAAGAGCTTCGGCGCTCCGGTAGATGTGGTTAATGAAGAAGCCGACTGGAACAAATATCCGGTACTTATCGCCCCGGCTTATCAATTGGTAGACGATCAGCTGATCGAGAAGTGGACAAATTATGCCAAACAGGGCGGACATTTGGTATTGTCTTGCCGTAGTGGACAGAAAGACCGCTTCGACCGCTTGTTTGAAATGCCATTTGGCGGAAAGATGGTCAATCTGATCGGGGCAAAAATGGATTTCTTCGACTTGCTTGTACCTTCAGATCCAGGTACTGTACAAATGAATGAAAAGAACTACCCTTGGGTTAGCTGGGGAGAAGTGTTTACTCCCGATAGTCAAACCGAGGTATGGGGTACCTATGTGAACGATTTCTATGCAGGCAAAGCAGCAGTACTGCATCGCAAGTTAGGCAAAGGAAGTGTAACTTACATCGGAGTAGACAGCAGCGACGGATCTTTGGAAAAGGATGTCCTTAAACGCGTCTATGCTTTAAACGGGACTTCATTGATGGACCTGCCTCAGGGAGTATGGATGGAATACCGCGATGGATTCGGTATTGCTGTCAATTACGGACCCGAAGCATTCGATTTCCCTCTTAACAACAAAGCACGAATCGTGATTGGGGAAAAGAAGATTCCTCTTGCCGGAGTTTTAGTCTGGGAAGAATAACCTCAACTAACGTAAGAAAGACAACGGTCTGCCGGTCCATGCTCACAGAGCTGGCGGCAGACCGTTCACTTTTTAATAAAAATATGTACATTTGCCCAAAATGAACGCATGATGAAAGTATTAATAACAGGAGCTAGTGGTTTTATTGGCGGATTTCTGGTGGAAGAAGCACTACGCAGAGGATACGAAACCTGGGCAGGCATCCGTGCCTCCAGTAACAGGAAGCGATTACAGGACAGCCGTATCCGGTTTATCGATTTACCGTACGACGACCCCGCAAAGCTGACGGAACAACTTACCGAACACGTCCGCCTGCATGGAGCCTGGGATTATATTATTCACAATGCAGGATTAATCAAAACATTGAAAAAAGAAAATTTCTACAAGGTTAATGCCGAGCAGACCCGGATCTTTCTGCAATCCCTTCAAGCATCGGGATGTTCTCCCAAAAAGTTTATTCTGATGAGCAGTCTCAGTAGTTTTGGACCGGGCGACGAAAAAACGTTCACGCCAATCAAACAGACCGATCCGCAAAGGCCCAATACAGTCTATGGAAAAAGTAAAATGCTGGCAGAAAAGTATGTTCGCGAACAGACCGGGTTTCCATACGTGATACTTTATCCTACAGGAGTATACGGACCGGGCGAACGAGACTATTTCATGGAGATACAAAGTATCCAATCCGGAATAGATATGGCCGCCGGATTTACTCCGCAGCAAATCACCTTCATCTATGTAAAAGACCTGGCCCGGGTTGCATTTCTGGCCATTGAAAACGAAAAGGCGCTAAACAAAGCCTATTTTGTGGCCGACGGCGATGTACATACCGACGAGTCTTTTGCCCGCATGATTCAGGATATTCTGGGCAAAAAATGGGTATTACGCGGACGGCTTCCTCTTGGCGTCGTTAAAATAGCCTGCTGGTGCTCGGAGATGATTGGCAAAATCATCGGTAAGGAGATGACGCTCAACACCGATAAATACATCATCCTGAAGCAGCGTAACTGGATTTGTGATATTACGCCACTGCAGGATGACTTGAACTTCAAAGCCTCTTATCCTTTACGAAAAGGGTTGGAAGAGAGCATTGACTGGTATCGTAAGGAGGGTTGGTTAAAACATTAATCTACTTTTGTAACGCTTCCCGACCCCATGTTTTTACTTTCAATTTGTGAAGCTGTGCCTTTATAGCGGATTTTACCGCTTCCGGCTACAGACGACTTGATACTGTTCATTACAGTAGCATCCACCTTTCCACTTCCGGCAATGCTGGAACTCAGATCGTTTATTTCACAATCAAAGGCGTTTACCTCACCACTTCCGGCGATATCCAACACTAAAGCCTTTACTTTACCTGCAAGATTGATGGCTCCGGAACCTGCAATATCACCGTCCACTTCCGTTCCTGTCAGATATGTGGCGTTAAACTTTCCACTACCGGCCAAATCAATCTTCACCTTGTCTACAAACGCAGTATCTTGCAACAGGATATCTCCGCTACCGGCAACATCCACCTCCAGCTCATTGGATCTGAAAGGACCTGCTACTATAAACTTGCCACTTCCTGCCAGGTCGAGCTTACGTAATTCTTTCGAATTACTCTTGATCACAAACTGAGTAGGACGCAGATTCATTCCTCTGCGCAACGGTCTTATAATAAGCTTACTTCCTTCAACTTTCACCTCAAGGACCTCTTTTATATTCTTATCCACCGTTATTTCCAGCGATGGTAACGAATCCACTTGTTGGTAAGTAAAATCCAAATGCCCCCCACTCACGGCAATCTCGGAATAATCTCCAATCGCTACCTGTTCTGTAACCAGATTTCCATCTCCCTGAATAACATGCATCGAACATCCGGTAGCAAGCAGCAGCGTAACAATCGCCGAAAAGAAAAATACTTTTGTTTTCATTTTAGTTCGTTTTGTAAATTTTTTCATTAATTAGCTTTACGAATAGATCCCGATCCTGAGGTATGAAAATCCACATCGGGAGCTCCTTTATATTGAATGTCGCCGCTTCCGGAAACAGACGCTTTAAGTTTATTGGAAGCCAGCACTTTCATATCGCCGCTACCAGACACAGCACAAGAAAGGTCGCCAACCCGGCATTCAAACGCATTGATATTTCCGCTTCCAGACACAGCAAAGTCTCCTACATTGGCTATACCACCCAGGTTGGCATTTCCGCTACCCGATATTTTGGTCTCCAATTGATTCGTTGAAATATTTTTAAGATAAAGATTCCCGCTGCCACTCACTTTGGCCGAGAATACCGAAGTTTTAATATTTTCGGATGCGCGTACAGAACCCGACCCTGAAACAGAAAGCAACAGCTTATCGGAATCCAAACGGCCTTCAATGCGAAAATCATAGCTTCCTCCCACCTTCACCTCTTGCAAGGAAGGCGAATGTCCACGTAACTCGAAGCGTGTAGGATTCACCTGGATATTCTTTTTGGTCTGTACAATCAGCTGACGGTTTTCAACCTTGATCTCAAGGTATTCGATCAGGTTTTCATCTAAAGTTACCTTAAGCGCAGCAGGCGCATCAGTCTGACTATAAATAAATACGGGCGTGGAACCGCTGTTTTTCTCTCCCGAGAACAATTTTTTAATACTCTCTCCTAAAGAAGAAGATACATTTCCTCCCAAACGAATGGATGAATAATCCGAGACTTTGATTTCCCTGGTAACTACAGAACCATTCCCTTTAATGTTTGCAGAGGCCCAACTGCTAAGGGAAGCCATCACCAGAACAACTACCCAGATAATTTTCTTATTACACATATCGTTGAATATTTATGGTTTCTATTTGTTGATAAGACGTACAATATACTTCAATGGTTACACAAAGAACAAAGTTTTTTACAAAAATAAAAAAAGCCCGCCTAACACAAAGTCAGGCAGGCAGTTCTTTTTGCTTTTCAACGAAACAGTCTCCCGACTCCTTCCCTGCAAAGACTTGTTAACCTTAGATCTAAAATACTATGAAAAAAACTCGTTGCAAATATAAAACGAACTCTTCCATATTCAATCAAGTATTAACACAATTAATTGTTATATTGTCATATAAATTCTTAAATTTGATGTAAATCAATTTTTTCGGCCCCAATATTGAACTGTTCAGGTATATTATTCAAGATACCAAACAACTCATCAATGGTTTCTGCCCGAAGCATGGCTATGCGTGTAGACTTAAAATCGGCTATTCCCTTAAAGAGGGGAGTCGCAGCCAAATGTCGCCTGATATGTAAAATACCGCGCCGCTCGTCCAACCGTTCTATACTTTGCATCACCTGTCTTTTCAGCACATCCAGGTACCATTCAAAAGATTCGGCAGGCAGTTTGCTCCCGGTTTCCATAAAATGCTTTACCTCTCTGAATATCCAGGGGCGGCCGATACTTCCACGGCCAATCATTACGGCATCCACACCATAGGTATCGAAACGTTCTTTACATATTTCCGGAGAGGTAACATCTCCGTTACCGATAATAGGAATATGCATACGGGGATTGTTCTTAACCTGACCGATTAATTCCCAATCGGCTTCACCGGTATACATCTGGCTACGTGTACGGCCATGAATGGTAAGAGCTGCAATACCGCAATCCTGCAGCTGTTCAGCAAGCTCAACAATCACCTTGCTGTCGTGATCCCATCCCAGACGGGTCTTCACCGTTACCGGCAGATTCACCGCCTTAACAACCTCACGAGTTATTTCAAGCATCATCGGGATATTACGTAACATCCCGGAACCGGCTCCTTTACCTGCTACTTTCTTTACCGGACAACCAAAGTTTATGTCAATAATATTGGGCCCTGCCGTTTCGCAAATCTTAGCTGCTTCAACCATGGGTTCAACTTCCCTGCCATAAATCTGAATCGCCACGGGTCGTTCCTCATCAGATACTGTAAGCTTCTGATGGGTTTTAGATACGTTACGAATCAACGCATCACTGGAAACAAACTCTGTATAAACCATGTCGGCACCAAATTGCTTGCACATCAACCGAAATGCGATATCTGTAACATCTTCCATGGGAGCTAAAAAAACCGGACGTTCGCCTAAATCTATAGAACCAATTTTCATTATTGTAATGTATTATTAAAAAAAGAACAGAAAACATTCCGGATGTACTTCGTAGGGATACCCTGATCCAAACGATCCGTGTTCTCCGATAGATTGTATATTGGGGACAAAAGTACTGCTTTTCTTACAAGAAAGCAGTATATTTGCCACGTTATCAATTCTTAATGTTATGAAACGGCCACCCTGTTCATATCCACGTCAAGCACGAAAAATGAAGCATGTTGCCGGATCAATCGTATATTGTCTATAATTAGTTTGTATAAATATCAGATATAATTCAATATAAACTCATGAGAAAGAACCGATTTTCGCTAGTATTGTTCATTTTCGGACTACTTACAATCGCCGCCGCTCAGGCGCAGAAACCCACATCCCAAACAATTATCACCGCCAGCAATCCAAACATAGCCTATGTTGGCCGGGTAAGTTTCACTAACCCGGAGTCGCCCTGTTTTACCTATCCGGGGGTACAGATACGAGCCTGTTTTGAAGGAACTTCCATTGCAATGCGTGTAAAGCCAAATAGTGGTTACTTTATGGTTGAAATAGACAACCGCGAACCCTTCAAGGTTGCATCCCTCGAAAACGATTCAGTTGTACAGTTGGCCGACAACCTGGACGATATCCTGCATCAAATAACCATCACGCTTGCCTACGAAGGCTATCTGCGCAGACCCGAATTCAGGGGTTTCCTGCTGGATGCAGGAAGAACCATCCCCCAATTGCCACTGCTTCCCAAAAGGAAGATCGAATTCATCGGCAATTCAATTACCTGTGGATACGGAACCGAAGTTACCGATCCTAACGCTCCCTTCAAGGACGAGACTGAAAATCATTACTACACCTATGCTGCCGCCACTGCCCGCGCATTAAATGCACAAAGTCTGGTTGTTGCCCGTTCTGGCATCGGAATCTACCGCAATTACAATGGTCCAAAGACGGGCAACAAAGATTGTATGCCAGCCATGTACACACAGACTTTGTTTACAGATACGACCGAGGTATGGGACTTCAGCCGGTATACCCCTGATGTGGTATGTGTTAATCTGGGAACAAACGACGTAAGCACCCAACCTTACGATACCGGTTTATTAGAGCAGGGATATCGTAATTTTCTTAAAACGCTTCGGGGCTACTATCCCAAAGCAAAGATTGTACTATTAAGTGGTTGCATGTTAAAAGGAAAACCGCTTGAAGATGTCCAGACTGCCCTGAACCGTGTTGCACGCGAAGCCAATGAAGCAGGCGACAGCCAGGTATACCGGTTCAACCTTACTCCCGCCGACGGAAGTCTGGGTTACGGCGCAAGCTGGCATCCATCCAAGGCACAGCAGTACAAAGGGGCCGACGAGCTGGTTCCTTTCCTGCGTTCCATCACCGGATGGGAATATTAACCGATCGTTCGAATTTATGTATATTAAGAAGTTTTGGAATGGTTACAGGGCAAATTTATGTACCTTTGCACCCTGTAACCATTAAAACATCAAGAAGTTGAGCGAAAAAGAATTTGAAATAATGGCGCCTGTCGGTTCATACGAATCATTGATGGCTGCTATTCAGGGAGGTGCCGACTCTATCTATTTCGGCATCGAGGGACTGAACATGCGTTCACGTTCGTCCAACAATTTTACAACGGAAGACTTACACAAAATAGTCGCCATCTGCAAAGAGAACGGCATCAAAAGCTACCTGACCGTAAATACGGTTATCTACGGAGAGGATCTTTCATTAATGCGAACCATTATCGATGCCGCCAAAGAGGCAGATGTTTCGGCTATCATTGCCTCGGATGTAGCTTCCATGAGTTATGCCAGAAGCATCGGGGTGGAGGTGCACCTATCCACACAGCTAAACATATCGAACGTTGAAGCTCTTAAGTTTTATGCGCTGTTTGCCGATGTGGTTGTTCTGGCCCGCGAACTGAATCTCGAACAAGTAAGCGAAATATTCAGACAGATACAGGAGCAACAGATTAAAGGTCCTAACGGCCAGCTGATACGGATCGAAATGTTTGCCCACGGAGCTCTTTGCATGGCTGTTTCCGGTAAATGCTATTTGAGCCTGCACGAGATGAATGCATCGGCCAACCGTGGAGCCTGTATGCAGATCTGTCGCCGTGGCTATACCGTGAAGGACAAGGAGAGCAACATCGAACTGGATATAGACAACCAGTACATCATGTCGCCCAAGGACCTGAAGACGATTCATTTCATGAATAAAATGATGGATGCAGGGGTGCGTGTATTCAAGATAGAAGGACGTGCTCGCGGACCCGAATATGTACGCACCGTGACTTCCTGCTACAAAGAGGCCGTAGTAGCCTATTGTAACGGAACATATACCGACGAAAAGATTGAGGCATGGGACGAGCGGTTACGTTCGGTATTCAACCGGGGCTTCTGGGACGGTTATTACCTGGGACAACGGTTGGGCGAATGGAGCAGCAAGTACGGATCCGGTTCTACCAAACGCAAAGTATATGTGGCTAAGGGGATCAAGTATTTCAGTTCTCTGGGCGTAGCCGAATTCGAAATGGAGTCGGGTTCACTCAAGGTAGGCGACGAAATCCTGATTACCGGTCCCACCACCGGAGCAGTGATGCAGACCATCGATGAGATTCGCGTAGAACTCAATCCGGTTCAGGAAACCGTAAAGGGCGAACGCTTCTCGTTCAAGGTAGGAGAAAAAGTACGTCCATCGGATCGTCTGTACAAGATGGTTCCGGTAGAACAGAAAAAAGAGTTAAAATAACAAACACTACTAAAATCAGATTCCTGCCCTTGTGCGGCAAGGATCTGATTTCTTATATATCCATAATCAGAACTTGTATAAGCAATGAAATCATACATCTTTAAACTATCAATGAAGGTACGCGATTACGAATGCGATCTTCAGGGTGTTGTAAACAATGCCAATTACCAGCATTACCTGGAACATACCCGTCATGAATTTCTCGAATCATTGGGCGAAAACTTCGGAGCCATGCACGAAAAGGGCATAGACGCCTTTGTTTCCAGGGTGGATATCCAATACAAAACCCCTTTACGCAGCGGCGATACATTCACCTCCTGCCTAAACATCGTAAAAAACGGTCCCCGGTTACAATTCCTGCAAGACATTTACCGCGACAGCGATGGTGCGTTGGCAATTAAAGGCGTTGTTGAATCGGTGGTGGTAGACAACGGGCGGCTTACCCGGGGCGAATATTTCGACGACCTGTTACAACGGCATAATCTTCTTTAGTAAATCACATTATGAAATAACCATGACCGACAAACGAATTTACCAGATAGGACTTACGATGATTAACGGGGTGGGCGATATTCTTGCCCACCATCTTTTGGAATCTCTAGGAAACGAGGAGGCCATCTTTACTGAAAAGAAATCCCAACTCGAAAAAATAACAGGTATCGGTCCTACCCTGTCGACCGAGATCCTGCGCGCCGATGTACTGCAGAAAGCAGAAAAGGAGCTCACCTTTATTGAGAAAAACAAAATCGACTGCCATTTCTATACAGACAGTACCTACCCACACCGCCTTAAGCAGTGCGAAGACGCTCCCATCCTTTTTTATAGCAAAGGCAATATCAAACCGGATGTACAGAG
Source organism: Macellibacteroides fermentans (assembly GCF_013409575.1). Classification (NCBI taxonomy): domain Bacteria; kingdom Pseudomonadati; phylum Bacteroidota; class Bacteroidia; order Bacteroidales; family Porphyromonadaceae; genus Macellibacteroides; species Macellibacteroides fermentans. The sequence goes on from NZ_JACCCY010000003.1 coordinate 520,532, forward strand.
GGTAATCAGCGTTGTGGGTACGCGCAACGCCACTACATACGGCAAGGATCTCACTGAATCCTTGATCCGGGATCTGGCGTTACACTTTCCAGATCTTCTGGTGCTAAGCGGACTAGCCTACGGAATCGACATCTGTGCACATCGCAGCGCCCTGCAGAATCAATTGCCTACCATCGGGGTTTTGGCTCACGGACTTGACCGGATATATCCGGCCATACACCGCAACACCGCCATTGAAATGTTGCAGCAAGGAGGATTAATAACCGACTTCCCCAGCGGAACAAATCCCGACAAACAGAATTTTATAAAAAGAAACCGTATCGTAGCGGGGTTATCAGATGCTACCCTCGTAGTTGAATCGTCCAGTAAAGGCGGATCACTCATTACGGCAGACATCGCCTTCTCCTATGGCCGGGATGTTTATTGTTTTCCGGGAAGAGTAGCTGACGAGCAATCCAAAGGTTGCAACAAACTGATCCGTGAAAATAAAGCAGGACTAATCACCTGTGCCGCCGATCTGATTGCGGCCCTGCGCTGGGAAAGTAACGAATCCCCCTCAAGCAATGTACAGCACAGCCTTGCATTTGAAGAAGAAAACGCTCATCCGATAGTCACACTTCTGAAGGAAAAAGGAGAGCTGCACGTAAATCAGATGGCCATCGCCTTGAATATTCCGATACGCAACCTAACCACACAGCTGTTTGAACTGGAGATGGAGGGAAAAATAAAAACCATGCCGGGGGGTATGTTCAGACTTGTAAGATGATTATAATAAAAAAAGGGAGATAGCTCCCCCTATAAACAATTAAAGGATGTCATCCCGACATCCCCTAACCAAACTTTGTTAACCTTAAATCTAATACTATTATGAAAAAACCACGATGCAAAGATACAGGCAAAAAGCCCTTTTGTCAAGTCTTTTTCAAATAAAACATGTTAAATAACATGCGCTGTTATGTCAAAAAGACTTAATCGAACCGAATTATATCACAAAATAGTCAAAATATATTAATTTTTGAATTTTATTAGTTATGTTTGTTACTCTATTGTACCATATCCCCACGAAAACAATTTAAGAATTTGATCAAAATGAAAAATCGAAGTTATTTAGTCTGGCTGTTGCTGCTGGGATTTATCCTTCCAATAACAGCCCAGCAACAAATGCAACCCCTTCCCATCGACCCTAAAGTACGTTATGGCAAACTGGCCAATGGACTGACCTATTACATCCGGCACAACGAACAACCCAAGGAAAGAGCCGATTTTTACATCGCCCAACGGGTTGGCTCCATGCAGGAAGAAGACAATCAGGCCGGACTGGCACACTTTCTTGAGCACATGGCCTTTAACGGAACCAAGAATTTTCCCGGGCATGGCATAGACGATTTTACTGAAAGTGTTGGAATACGCGGAGGCGAAAACCTCAACGCATATACTTCGTTCGATGAAACCGTTTATATGATTATGAACGCCCCGGTAAACCGCCGCGAAGTGGTAGACTCTTGCTTGTTGATCCTGCACGACTGGTCAGGATTCATTGCCTTGGAAGACTCCGCCATCGAGAAAGAACGCGGTGTAATTCGCGAAGAGTGGCGTACCCGTCAGGATGCCCAGGCTCGTCTGTGGGAGCAACAGTTACCCAAAATGTTTCCCGGTAGCCGGTATGCCAACCGCATGCCCATCGGGTCCATCAACGTAATCAATAATTTTAAGTACGATGAAATACGTGCCTATTACAAAAAATGGTACCGTCCGGATCTGCAAGCAGTAATTATCGTAGGCGATGTAGACGTAGACCAGGTTGAGAACAGCCTGAAACAGATGTTTACCGATATCCCCAAACCGGTTAATCCCGCCGAACGCGTCTTGCACCAGGTGCCGGATAACGATCTTCCGCTAGTTTCGGTAGCAACGGATAAAGAGGCATCCAACACCATTCTGTACCTCTTCTACAAACACGACAAGCTTCCCCGCGACCTTTATGCAACCCCCATGGGCCTTGTGATGGATTACATCCGCAATGTAGCCAGCAGTATGATGAACGACCGGTTCAACGAGCTGCTTCAGAAAGGGAACCCTCCCTTTGTGGATGCCCAGGCTTCCGACGGCGAATATATGATAGCCAAATCTAAAGACGCGTGGACAGTTGCCTGCCTGGCCAAGGAAGACCACATAAACGAAGCCCTTACGGCCATGGTGGTGGAAACACAGCGACTCAAGAAATTCGGCTTCACAGCATCCGAATACGAACGGGCACGCATCAATGTGCTTAAGAACTACGAAACACATTTCAACGAACGCGATAAGCAGAAAAACGATGCCTACACCAACGAATATGTTACTCACTTTACCGATGGAGGATATATTCCGGGTATCGAGACCGAGTATGCGCTGATTAACCAGATTGCACCGGGTATACCTGTTGAGCAGATAAACCAGTATATACAGGACATGATTGGCGATAAAAATATCGTTATCTCTCTTACAGGTCCCGAAAAAGCCGGACTCACCTACCCCACCGAAGACGATCTGCTGCGTACCTTTATGAAAGCCCAGAAGCAAGAGGTTGAAGCGTACAAGGAAACTGTCTCAAACGAACCTCTTATTGCCAGAGAACCTACTCCTGGAACCATTCTGAAAGAAGAGAAAGACCCCTTGTTCGGGGCAACCGTTCTTACCCTTGGAAATGGGGTTAAGGTAGTTGTGAAACCTACTGAACTGAAAAAAGATGAGGTATTGATGACCGCCACCAGTCCGGGTGGTAGTTCACTGTTTGGCAAAGAAGATGCAGCCAACCTGAAACTTTTTAACGATGTGATTGGACTGGGCGGTTTGGGTAACTTCAGTGCAGTGGATCTTCCCAAAGTCCTTGCCGGGAAGAAAGCCTCCGTATCAGCAAGTCTGGGTATGGATAACGAAAGTCTGAACGGACAATCAACTCCGGCCGACCTGAAAACTCTCTTCCAGCTGATCTATCTTCAGTTTACAGCCCTGCGCCCCGATACCGAAGCCTATACATCTTTTGAGGGACGTACCAAAGCTCAGTTAAAAAACTACGAACTCAATCCGATGGTTGCCTTCAGCGACACCATAACCAAGGAAATTTACAATAATAATCCAAGGACGGTGCGACTAAAAGAGAGTGATTTCGAGAAGATAAGCTACCAACGCATCCTTGATATGTATAAGGAACGCTTTGCCGATGCATCCGACTTTACCTTCACCTTTGTGGGTAATATAAATCAAGACAGCCTCAAGCTATATGCCAAACAATATCTGGCCACCCTTCCCTCTCTCAAAAGAGTGGAAAAAGGAAATGTAAACGAGGTACCGGCTATACGTAAAGGCTCGGCGGTGAACCATTTTGCCCGTTCACTTCAAACTCCCAAGGCTTCGGTAGTGAACTTTTTCAGCGGCGAATTGCCTTATACCCTCGAAAACCGGCTTACACTTACCATGTTCAAGCAGATTCTTGATCTGGTGTACATGGAGAAAGTACGCGAAGATGAAGGAGGAACCTACGGAGTGCAGACTTCGGCTCAAATTTCGAGCTTCCCCGAAGGACGCACCGTTTTGCAGACCTATTTCGATACAGATCCTGCCAAGCGTGCCCAGATGAACTCCATCGTACACAATGAGCTAAAAAGAATAGCGGAAACTGGTCCTCGTCCGGAAGATTTCAATAAGACGAAGGAAAACCTGCTAAAGAAACATGCCGAAGCATTGCAGGAAAACAGCTATTGGTTAAATACGATCGACACCTATTACTTTAAGAAACGTGACGATCACAGCACCTATGATGCAACATTGAATGCGATCACCCCTACAAGTATTCAAAACCTGGCCAAGTCTCTGTTAAAACAAGGCAACACCGTCGAAGTGGTTATGGAACCCTCGCACTAAGGTAAGGCACCCCATACAAAAAGAGCAAATGGAAAACCATTTGCTCTTTTTATTTTATCCACAATGTTCAAATAAATACTATTGCCCGGTTGTATAGAACAAGCCGGCTTCCGGACCAAGCGGCAATGCCAGCCATATCCAGACAATCATCAAGGCACTCCATACCAAGAAAAAGGCAAACGAATAAGGCAGCATAGTTGCCATCAATGTACCTATACCCGCCTTGGGTTCGTATTTCTGGTAATACACTATAATTAAAGCAAAGAAACTCATCATCGGCGAGATTATATTGGTTACACTATCCCCTATTCTGAAAACTGCCTGCGACAGTTCGGGCGAATAACCCAACAGCATAAAAATAGGAATAAAGACGGGTCCCATGATAGCCCACTTGGCCGATGCACTCCCCATAAACATATTTATAAAACCAGACAGTATCACAAACAGCACCACCAAAGGAATAATACCCATATCCACAGCCTGCAACCAGGCAGCCCCCTTCAGAGCAATCAGCAATCCCAGGTTACTCCATTTGAACCAAGCTACAAACTGAGCGGCAAAAAAGACCAGTACAAGAAAAGAGACCAATCCCTTAAAGCTGTGATTCATTCCGGCTATCACATCCTCGTGCTTTTTAAAAGTGCCGGCCACATAGCCATACACGATACCACAGGCAGCGGTAAGGATAAACAAGAACGATATGAATCCCTTCAGAACCGGCGAATGCAGTACCTGATTATCGGCTCCACGCAAGAACCCATGGTCGGGCACCAATCCCCAGACAACCACCCCCATAAAAAGTGCCAATGTAATTCCCGCCCAACGCAGACCGCTTTTCTCTCTTGAAGTCAGATCGGTAATCTCCTCCTTGGGTACATCCCCGGAATAATGGCCCAATCTCGGTTCCACAAACCGTTTGGTAACCCAGGTACCGGTCACAGCAATCACGATGGTAGACACAGCCATAAAATAGTAATTGGCCGTGGGCATTACATAATAATCAGGATCCAGGATACGGGCCGCTTCGGTGGATAATCCCGCTAATAGCGGATCGATAGTGCCAATAATCAGGTTGGCACTGAATCCACCGCTAACACCGGCAAAAGCTGCAGACATACCGGCGATGGGATGTCTGCCCAACGAATGAAAAATCACACCAGCCAAAGGAATTATCAGGATATATCCTAAGTCGGAAGCCACATTTGAAAGAATTCCGGTTAGCACCACCATAAATGTAATCGAACTTTTGGGAGCCTTAATCAGCAATGCATTGATAGCCGCCCGGATCAGGCCGCTACTTTCGGCCACTCCGATTCCCAACATGGCAACCATTACAATACCCAACGGAGCAAATCCTGTATAGTTATCAACCATATCCAGCAATATGCGATGAAGCCCCTCCTTTGAAAGAAGATTAACCACCTCAACCAACTCACCGGTAGCCGGATGGATACCATTCCAACCCAACCAATGTCCCACACCCGAAAACACCAACGTAAATCCAGCAAACAACCCGAACAATGCCGCAGGATGAGGTAACGCATTTCCAACCCTCTCCACCATATGCATCAGGTTAAGGTTATAAATTTTTTTGTCAAAAAATTTCATCATTCTATTCATATATTTTGGAAGCAGATTATTCAAAAAAGACAGGATCCGTAACAAACCGGATACATTATGTAACAAATCACGCCCCTTCTGAACAAATATACAATAAAACCCTTAAACTTCAAACATACAAGCAGATAACAACTTTACCAGATTGCGATAGCTGATTTTGGATTATCCTTTTGTGATTAAGAATTACACACTTAAGAATTCAGGAAAATCATTTGATATCCTATACCCCTGATCGGTTCTATTTTGATGACAGCTATTTGTTTCAAATGTGTTCGTAAATGTCGAATCGCATTAGCTACAGCATCGCGATCCGTTTTAGATAATCCATTTTTTATCGATCGGGACAATACGTCTATGCATATATTTTCATAAGTCAATTTCTGTTGTTCAACTTGAATGAAAGAACAAAATAGTCTTAATGAATTCTCTGTCAAACGGATATTCGTGTCATTTTTATAGCATAAATCACCATGTTCTTCATTAAAAAACAAATCTTTTGATAATTCCACCCACTTGATTCTTTTATCCTGGATTAATGGCTCAGGAATTGGTAAGCGTTTTTCCTTTTCCAGCAATTCCTGTTGATGTTGTTTCAGATTTTCTTGTTGCCGTTGCAGTTCTAACCTCTCTTCTTCTTGTTGTTGATTTAATACCAGCTGTTCTTGCTCTTTTTGCTTCAACTGCAATTCTTGCTCTGCAACCCTCTGCATCTTTCGATACCAGAAACAGTAGCCACCAGTAACCGAACCAAACAATAAAAGCCATCCTCCCACAATAATCCACATTAGCGGACTATGTCGCCAAACCGTTCCAAAAGGGAATTGTATATAGGCTTGTAACATGATATTTCTATCGGGATTCTCATCAATCCGATAGATAAATTGTTTTAAGGGAATCGCTTCTTCATAAAAAATACTGTCGGAGGAAGTATTAATAACATGACCATTCCACTTACAACGAATAGCTGTATTTGCCTCAATTTTACGTTCTAAAAGTGTAGTACGAAAGAGACTGTCCAACAAAGTACGGGTTGAATCACGGTAAAATAAAAAATCCTGATCACACCATTCACTTTTCTCAGCACCCGATATTGCATTAGGAGATTTTTGGGGATTATAGTTCCCGAACACTCTCCCTATCTGTAACGTTTTTTCTCGCTGCAACACATCTGTAAACACAAGAGAAGACTCTGAACACAACTTATTTTGTTGTATATGAAAAGCACTCTGCAGCCACCAGCCGAATAAAAAGGTCAGCCCTACACAACATACTATCATCAAAATCTTTTGTTTCATATTCATTTCATCTCACTTTTCCATTGATTCCAGATTAAGTTCTCTGATAATTCGCTGACAGTCATGCTGTGGTTCAGAAAGTTACCTCAATTAATCCTTGACCGTCCATTTAATTGTTGTTTAAGTTTATTATATATATACTTTTGCATTAACCATACTTGCTACTGAAGTAATCTTGGCTTTTTTAATAATTGATAAAAAAGGAAGCGTTTTTGTAATTGCAAAACAACAAATAACAACGCCCCTATGTATAAAGGACTTAACAAAGATACTATTGCAAATGAGATAATCCCTCATTTATCAGTTGCTTTATCTTATTTTAATTTAATAGTAATATGAGAAATATCTTTATCTTGCTTTTTACACTATGCTTTGTCATGTGTGCCCCCAGACAATCGGATAACACTATCTCTGTTGACTTAGATCACCCAGAGAAAGCCTCTTTATTCGACTACTTCCGTTCCATAGACCTTATTCCGTTGGAAACATCATCTGATGCTCTTGTCCAAGCACTTACCAAAGTGGTTGAACATGATGATAAGTATTATGCATTGGATAAGCCCCAATGTCTTATTTTTGTGTTTGATAAGGCCGGTAAATTTCTATATAAAATAGGAACAAAGGGACAAGGAGCTGGAGAATATGCATTTATTTCGGATTTTAATATTAATCCCTTTTCCGGCAATCTGGAAATATTGGAACCTTATGGACGAATACATGTCTATAGTTTATTGGGGGATTTTATTGAAACCAAACGAATTTCTTATCCGGAGTTTAAGGTGGCTCACTCGCTTGCAGCTTTAGATAATGATATTTATGTGTCTCATTCTCTGTTTGAACCTAAAAAAATTGCTTATTTCGATTTGAATAAACAAAAATTATTACATGAAGAATTTGAAGAAGATATATCTATCGGAAGTTATTCACAAATACCCTATCAATATAAAGATGAATGGTTCTTTTACCGACCGTTCCATCCTATTGTTTATAAAATAGGAAAAAAGCATTTGGAAGCCTTTTTTAAATTTGATTTTGAGAAATACACCAAAGATGGTAGAACTGCTGTTCTCTCGCAAGAGGCTAAAATGAATTTTACTAAGAATATAGAAGAAATGTATGCTCAATATTCTTACATGATACAGGCTGTAAGACATAACGACAAATATATATTCGCATCTGTTTTGTGGAAAGATAACGACCATAGGGCAAATATCATCTATGACAAATCCACCGGCAAATCCAAATATATCATAGAATTTGATGAAAAAGTGTGGTTTAACTCGTATCGTGGAGAAGAAATCATAGTTACAGACCAATATGCCATGATGCCTATCCAATGGGTTGATTTAGAAAAACGTGTGACCAAGGAGATGCTGAACGACAAGCAACAAATTATTTTGGAAAAACTGTTACAGGCGGATAGAGAACAAAATCCGATACTGATTAAATATTGGTTCAAATGAAGGGGAAATCAACACTATAATTTTAAAGTGCGTGCAGCCTATTTTTACTGTTTAATATCGGTTTATTTTTTTTGAATCTCAATTTATCATTGATCCGGATTAAGGTCGATGACAATTTGATGACATTTCTCTGACAATTTGCTGACATACATGCTGTAGTTCAGCCAGTTACCAAAACTCACTCTTGACTGCTCTTTTAACTGTTGTTTAAGTCTATTTTATCTATATTTTTGCATTAACCATGACTTGCTCCTATTAATTAAGCAACTCACAAGAAATTGTTGTAAAAGCAGTATGCTACATTTATTTTACAACAATTTCTAAAAAAATCAACAATATGAATAAGCTGTTTTTTACTATTTCAATCTTATGTATCTGGTTGACATCTTGTAACCAATTAAACAACAAACAAATAGAAAGTAATATTATTGATTTCGACAATCTAAGTGACAGTGAATTCGAAATCAAAGATATCGAATACATCCCTTTGGAAACAAAAGAATATTGTTTACTAGGAGATATCAATAAAATCATCTACAAGAACGATAAATTTTATATTCTGGATAGGGATCAAAACAAAGGGGTTTACATTTTTGATAAAGATGGGAAATTTATATCTTCCATAAACAAACAAGGAGAAGGGGCCGGAGAATATATTGAAATAATTGATATGGACGTTGATAATGAAAACAATATCTATGTTGCCGATAATGCCCAATCTAATATTATCAAATATGCACAAGCAGATCCGGATAATTACGAAGTTATACATGTGGGAGAACACTTTTTGGAATTCTGCTATCTTGATAAACAATCCTTCATATTAAGAGATGTTTTCGGTCCGGAAGGACAAAAAATGAAATTAGCTTGTTTCAATCATGCAAAGAACTCTGTTACGTCCATCCTGGATAGTAAGTATAAAAACATCAATGAAATGGATATCATGAGGTGTTCAAAACATTATCTTTATCGCTCTAACGGAAAAATCTATTATAATGAAAGATTCACACCTACTATATATTCTATTTCCCCAAAAGGCGAACTGATTGATCAGTATACAGTTTTTTCAAAATATTACATTTCAGAAGATGGACTAAAAGAGCTTGAGAAGAATCCTGGTAAGTTCATACAGGAGACCGATCATGTCAAAGATATTATCAGCCTATATGAAAATGAGGAGTATTTCGTATGTATGCCCTTCATTACACCATCCGCGACCTATGTGCTTATACCTAAAAACAAAGCCCTACAAACTAAAAAAATAGACCTTATGAACGAAATGGCACTTCAAGGAACATCACAAATTGAGGGCGTTGCGAAAAATAAATTCTTTGTTCTTATGAATTATTCAGAACTACAAGCTAAATTACAAAAAGATAATAGCAAATTGAAATCATGGAATGAGGAATCTAATCCAGTTTTAGTCTTATTTTCTATCAAATAAAACTGAAACTTATCAGATGAAGAAAAAGATCTACGGAATAGTCCTTATCAATATCATGGCTATGGCAGACGGCTGGAATTTCAACCAGCGCAAAAAAAAAGTGGAAGTATTGAACAAAGTCCAACTCTTTTTTTACAACAAACAACCTTTAAAAATATAATTAAATGATTTATATAAAAGCCATATTGTCAAGCGTACTTTTTTACTTATCTGTTCTTGTAACGATATAGCAAAAAATGGAGACACAAATGAACGATTAATATCTGTCAATTTAGAAAAGATTAGTAACCCAGATTTTAAAGAGATTTTTAATTCTATAGAAATTTGCCCCTTAGAAACAAATGATTCTTCACTTATTGGTAATTTTTTCAATACTAAAAAAGCCTTTTATATCCCAAATAAATATTATGTTGTCATTGACGGCAACTATGTAATTCATATTTTCAATATGAAAGGAGAATTTATTTCGAATTCATCCAAATGTATTGGTCAAGGTCCCCAAGAATATTACATATTACAAGATGTAGTATATAACTATCATAATAACACACTCGACATACTTGATCCTTTTGGAAATATTTCTATTTATGACATAAATTTTAATTTTATCTCAAAGGATAAAATTAAAGCACAGACAAAAGATAGATTCAGAAAATTATTTGCTCTGAATAAAAGTCAATATATTCTCTTTGACAATGCTGAGAAAGGAGTTTTTACCATTTATGATTTAAATAAAAATAAAACAATAAAAAAAATATCATACGCAGGATTAATTGCAGAATCAACAGCGATTACCTCTCCTTTCAATTTCTCAAAAGACATTTCATATTTTACACCTCCAGAGGTTAACAATTATCTCTTTATATATAAAGAAAAAGAAATGGAGTTAATACCTAGTTATTACATTGAAGGAGGGAATAAAAGCATAGACAAAATAGATTTAAATAAATTTAATTCGGTAGAAGAAAAATCGGAATTTATACTCAGAGACTCTCCTAAATATTCTCCTATAGACAGGCTATATAATGAAAAATATATCATATCAACATATATAAAACAGCAAGAATTATTTATTAACATTTACAATTTAGAAACAAACAACAATAAGACTTTCAAAAAAGATAAAAATGTAAGTCCTAATTTACCTTCCTTCTTTTCTATTGAAGGAAAAACCGTCTATGCCATCATTTATCCTACTGATATAGGTCAATTTATAGACAATGATCTAATTACAAATAAAAACATTCTTCAAACAATAAAAGAAGATGATAATCCATGCATCATTAAATATGAACTAAAATTATAACACCATGAGAAACAAACTCAAAGACTATTTATCCTCCAATACACTTGCAAAATTCCTGGACGACAAGATATTAGTTCTAAACTCTACTGGTACAGTAAATCGCAAACAGCACGTCAAAGTAAAGATAAAAGGGAATGATCAGTGATTAAACAAGTGGGAGTTTGCTGTACCAACGTCGAAATTGAACAAGCAAACTCCCAGAGACCCGGAAAGTAAGTGTTTGATAGTAATATAACCGACAAACTGAATAAATCGTTACGTTCACGAAGTTGGCTTTAGAAAACATTGAAGCTTTAGTAAATAGTGAAAGTTGTAATGAACACTATTGGTGCTGTGGATATACAGACATATGCACTTCAGATTCGGGAAATGAAATAAAAGGCAAATTACAAGATAAACACTGAAAATAACAGACTAAGTAGCAATCAATCCCATATTACACGTAAAATGAAACATATATATATTTTTATTATATCATTTATATTACTCTCTACGTCATGTTCTAAGAGAGAAAAGGATTTTCCAGACTCAATATTCTCTACTACTTTAGAGTTATCCCAAAGTGATTTTAATATTGAAGAAAAAGATTTAGCTCAAATAGAAGGAATACATTGTAATGATAGTGTACTTATTGTTTTGGACTTCCATTCAGGTGACAGTTACACTCTTTTTGATATAAATTCAGGAAAGATTATTAGGCGTTTTGGAGCAATAGGACAAGGGCCTAATGAAATACCATTAGGAACATACGGATATATTGAAGATAAGTATTTTTATCTTTTTTACGACCAAATTGGATACATAGGAAAGTATTCAATAGATTCTTTGTGTAATACAAAAAGCATTTCACATCCTCATAGATTAGCCAAATATCAATTGGAAGAAACTCAGTTATCAAGAGCAATATCATTAAATGATTCTATTTTCTTAGGAGCTGGTACTTATAAGTCTAAATTTCAATACACACTTTTCAATAAATACAACAATATTTTAGATTACGGTATAGAAATATACAATTCCAATAGTAAAGATTTCAATAAATACCACAAATTCTTATCAAATCAGGGGAACTTAAAAAAACGCCCTAACAGGAATCAATTTGTATATTCACTGAACTTTTCCTCAAATTTAGATATTGTGGAAATAAACAATAATAAAATACATTTAATTAAATCTCTCCATTTTGCTAATCCAAATTATCAACCAGTAAGCAATGACAACTTAAATCGAGTAATACCATCAAAAGAAAATATTATCGGTTACCTTGATATCTGCGCTACAAAAGAATACATATATGCTTTATATGCAGACAAAAAGAGATTTACAGACAACAAAAGCAATAATTATAATTCAGATACTATATTAGTATTTGATTGGAATGGTAATCCCATCAGAAAGCTAAAGTTAACAAATGAAGCTTACTATATATGCATAAATGAGGATCGTCAAATGCTTTATGCGGCAGTAAAAGATGCCTCTTATGGCTGGTCTATCATATCATACAAATTATAAGTTGGTTATAGAATAAAAAAGATTCCCTATCATTAAATATAATTATATTTTAAAAAATAAACAATTTAACACCATGAGCAACAAACACCAGGACTGGTTATCCTCCAATTCACTTACAGAATACCCGAACGACCGGATATTAGTTCTAAACTCTGTTGGCACAGTAGATAGCGAACAGCCCGTCAAAGTAAAGATAAAGGGGAATGTTCTGGGATGATGGTAATATGACCGACAAACAGAATGACACAGATGCCATTCGAGTATCCGAGCTGAAAAACAGTAGTCAAAGATAGAAAATAGCCTAATAAACAACTATTTTAACTAATAGTTTAAAGAAAAATAAAGTTCAGATGAGTTCATTATAAAAATTAATAAAATCACATCTATTATAGATCATGAAAACAAAATATCTTTCCTTATATTCGTTATTATTTTTTATTTCATGTAGTCAAAATAATGATATAAAAAATTTATATACCAATGAGAGCACTTCTATTATTAATATACAAGAAGATTTAAAACAAATATCACATTTGGACTCTGTGTTTAATGATGTAACATTTCTTCCTTTTGAGACTAAAGAAGAATGTTTAATTTCTCGTATATCTACATTAAAAATCAGTGATTCACTTATTTTCATCAATGATAACAGGCGAAGATTATTAATCTTTGGAAAGGATGGAAAATTCAAAATTCAAATCGGACAATCGGGGGAAGGTCCTGGAGAATTCTTAGATTTAAAAGATTTTATTATTAATAAAGATAATATAGAAATACTTGATTTCAAAAAAATAGAAACATACAATTTTGAAGGAAAACATTTAAGTACTAAACGCTTCGATCTTTCTGATCCTAAAAAATATTGTAATCCAGATCATTTCAATTATTCACCATTAGGAGGATACTATTTATGGGGAGGAACCTTTGGAATAAAAGAGTTCGGTGCTGAATATGATCGATATATGATGTATCATGTCAACAATGATTTCAAAATTCAAAAAGGATATTTTCTCATTGAACATGGAGCAGGCTCATCACATAATCGTTTTACTAAGTATAATGATAATATAATTATTGATCCTCATTTTGGCGACTACAATATATATCAAATTGATAATAAAGGGATTGTATCCTCACGCTATTTTCTCAATTTTGGAAAAAATGCATATAGAAAAAAGATCCCTATACCTAAAAAGAATCAAAGAGAAACATATGAAGATCTAAGTAATTATGTATTAAGTTTTAATGATTTTTTCGAAACAGACAAATGGCTACATTTAACATTTCAATATCAAAACACAGTCTTTAGTGCTCTCTATAATAAAGAAAAAGAAAAATGTTTTCTTTTGAGTGCTGCAAATAAAAATCTGAAACCGGATGAGATACGTTATTGGGGAGCATACACTATAACTAAAGATCAACTGGTTATGCCTATTGAAGCTAACTGGCTCAAAATTGAATTTGATCGTTTGTCTCCTCAATACATGAAAAAAATCAACCTTAATCAATATAAAGATATAAAAGAGTCAGATAATCCGGTTCTTGTTTTTTACAAATTAAAATAGAATGAATCACATCATTCGACTATCTAATCTGAAAACTATAGTAGTTATAGCTTTTAGATCTTAATATTCGTTTCTTAGCATATTCTTTCTTTTGTTAATAATATAGAGATATGGGATATTTTAACACATTACTGTTTTTGTTTATACTTGTGTTTTCTTCTTGTAAGTATGAGACTAAAAAGCAGGAAGCATTGAACACTTTTTTTATTGAAGACTTTCAGAATAAAGTGCTTGGGGTTGATGAGCTTGCTTCTGGAATGAAATTATTACCGTTAAAATTAGGTACTGACCAGTTGATTGGAAAAATCAAAGATGTCTGTTTTATTGGTGATACTATTTATTTATTGGATGAGATGACAGCTTCTATATATTCTTTCGATATGAAAGATGGAAAATGTATTGGCCGTATTTGTAAAAAAGGAAATGGACCGAATGAGTATGTAAATCCAGTGGCTTTGTCTGCAGATTCAGGAAAATTATATGTGCTTGATATGCCAACATCTCGTATAATAGAATTTGATAAAAGTCTGAATCCTATAAGAGATCTTAAGTTTAATTTCCCTTCTTCTGACTTTATAGCAATCAATACAGGGTTCTTATTGTATAATCTGGCTCCTAACAGTGAGTTGAACAAATATGTTTATCTCAACAATAAAGGAGAATGTATAACTAGTTTTGTTCCAGTAGATAAAAATCATTCCCCTAATAATAATTCATTTGGAAACCTTGGAAAGCCTTTCGTGAAAGATGAAAATGATAAAGTTTTTGTGTCTGAATCTTATAGTAATATTATTTATAAATGGGAGAAGGAAAACTTTATTCCTATTTATCGAATAGATTTTGGAAAATTAAATGTGCCACTGAATGTGAATAAGAATAGAACAGATCTTTTTGAGGAACCATATGCGTTCCATAGTAACAGCTTTGTTTTTTCTGAAATACTGGTTCCCAGCTTTTTTTACAAGTCGCATAGATATTATGGATTTATCCCCAAATCAGGTGATAGTCCAAAGTTTGGCATTGTTAAAGATAGACAATATGATATACCGTTTTTCCCTCAATGGCAAAACGGGAATCAATTGATAGCTATAAGTCGTTACGAAGCGGTGAAAAACTATTTTGAAGATTATAAACAAGTAAAAGAAGATTCGATTGCTGAGTGTTTTGAGCCGGAACATCCAGTCTTGGTGATTTATAATTTGAAATCTATTTAATATCAAAGGTTTATAACTGAAAAAGCAACCGTTAAGCAGGGAGGTAAAACACCTAGTAATGAACACGAAAGAAATTTTTAATACATTAAAAAACTATCCAACTAAAATGAAAATAATATTTTATCTGCTACCTCTATTGGTCTTATTATCGTGTAGCCAAAATCAAAAAGCTGACAATTTATCAATAGAAGTTATATAATACTCCCCAAAACCTGGACCACTTGTGAAGTCGAATAAAAAGGGTTTAATTTGAATCAAAAAAGAGTATTTTAGAGATGGGGAAAAGAACACATTACACGGCCGAATTTAAGGCCAAGGTTGCTATTGCAGCCTTAAAGGAACAAGAAACGCTAAGTGAGTTGGTTCATCGCTTTGGAGTAAGTGCCATGACGATCAGTAAATGGAAACAAGAGTTTTTAAATGGCAGCAGCAAGGTTTTTGAGGGAGCTGGATCAGCTGAAAAAGAGGACAGTGAGGAGGAAATTCAAAAACTACATGCTACGATCGGCCGCCTGACCGTCGAACGGGATTTTTTAGCAGATGCCTGCAAGAGAGCCGGTCTAAAAAAGAAATGAGACAACTTGTAAATCCCAGGCATAAAGAGCTCAGCGTTCGTTCACAAACGGAATTATTGGAAATACCAAGAAGTACACTGTATTACAAACCGATAGGAGAAAGTCCTGAAAATTTGGAAATAATGCAAAAGATGGATAAGCACCATATTGAACATCCCACTTGTGGCGTGTTGGGGATGCAGGATATGCTTCGTTTAAATGGATTTCAGATAAACCACAAACGAATCCGACGATTGATGCGCTTGATGAATATCCGGGTCAAATATCCTCAAAAAAGCTTGAGTAATCCGGGTGCCCGCAAGTACATCCTCCCTTATCTGCTTCGAGGTCTTGACATTGTAAAGACGAATCAGGTATGGTCCATAGATATCAGTTACATTCCAATGAAACAGGGATTTATGTATCTAACAGCTATCATGGATGTGCGAAGTCGCTACATTGTGGGCTGGAGCTTGTCAAATACGCTTGAGAAAAGTGTTTGCCTGGATCTGGTTGAAGAGTCGATCAGAAAATATGGTGCACCCGAAATCATCAACTCGGATCAAGGTGTTCAGTTCACCAATCCGTCCTGGATCCAAACGCTTAAAGAAAAAGGCGTTAAAATCAGCATGGATGGAAAAGGACGTGCCAAGGATAATATCTGGATTGAACGATTTTGGCGCACGATCAAACAAGAGTATGTATATTTGAATCCGTGTGATGACGGACTGGAGCTTTATAAAGGAATCAGGAAATATATGCAATATTACAACTACAACCGGGCGCATCAGGGGATAGGAAGACAAATTCCCGGTGTGGTGTATAAAACGGTTGCCTGAGCGTTCTTTTCTTTTAAATGCAAAGAAAAGGTATGCTCCGATTCTTGAAAGGCTAAAATGAACAACCCTTCGCTAAAGCTACGGGCTGGCCTTGCATGAATCTACTCATACCTTAAAAAAGCATTGAAAAGAAAAAAACGAATAAAAATATTAAAAGGCCTTCATATAGGTAAAAGGCTGATCAAGTGGTCGAAAAAGAGGGAGTACTATATTATTTCTATAAATCTAGATAAAAAAGAAAATGAAGAAATGTCTGAGTTTATTGAAAAAATAGAGCTCGTACCTCTACATACGGATACGAATAGTATTATTTCTACTTACAAAAAAATAGACTATTGTGATGAACTTGATATGTTTATAATATTAGACAAGGAATTGGTTGTTTCTCTTTTTTCAGGGGATGGCCAATTCATTGCTAATTCAAAAAACGTAATTGGGGAAGGTCCGAATGAGTATAGAACAGCAGTCGACGTTATTTACAATCCCTTTTCAAGAGCCATAGAAATACTAAATCCATATGGAACAATATATAGATACAATACATCTTTTCAATTTATAGAGAAAATTAGTCTTGAACAGAACAGTAAAATATTCTCCCGATTTGTATCTATTAGTAATAATGAATACATTCTTACCCCTGTGATGTCTGGATACAAAGATGCTACCATAGTATTTTGCAATTATAACAAAAAGAAAATTATCAAAAGTATTAGTTATGAAGAAGATTGTATTTCTTCTATAACAATGAACTATAACCCATTCTTCACCTCCAATAATAACCTTATATTTTCCCCATTGTGTTTAAATTATAGTTTTTACCAAGTAGATCGAGTCAATCAGGATATCTCGCCTATAATAAAGCTTGATTTCGGTGATAATACTATACAAAAAGAATCATTAATCGAAAAATTTGGCAACTCTTCTCAAGAGAATGAGAATCGGGAAGATATAGAAAGAAATCTAAAAACATTAAATGATATAAACTCTTTTCTATTAAAATCAAGTGCATCTATCCCCATCATAAAATTTTTTAATGAACAATACATATATACATACAGTATACAAAACAATAATAGAATAAGTTACATTTATAATAGAAAAAATAAACAAAGCTATATGCAAACCAATAATTCTCAAACAAAACTAATCTTCTGTCTGGGTATCAATAACAATTGTTTATACTCTGCAATTCAACCTTATGAGTTAGAAGAATACGTAGATAAAAATCTTATTCATGCAGATTATCAAAGTATTGTTAGTAAAATCAATGATGAAGACAATCCCATTATCGTAAAATACTATTTAAAATAAAACTATAACATCTAAACGCAACTTTCGCAGCACCGGTCAGCGTACGAAGATACCGGCATCAACTGATACTTGTATCTTTCGAATATCTACGCCGAATAAGAGTAGACAAAGAAAGATAGAAAATACACAGATTTTAAATTTAATAACATATTTAGAAAATGGAGCAAATGATCTTCGGGGTAGCCATTATCGCTGCTATGGCTGTTGCAGACGGCTGGAATTTCAACAAGAGCACAAATGAAGTGGAAGTATCGAACAATGCCCAATTCATCTTTTTACAACAAACAACCTTTAAAAATATAATTAAATGATTTATATAAAAGCCATATTGTCAAGCGTACTTTTTTTACTTATCTGTTCATGTAACGATATAGCAAAAAATGGAGACACAAATGAACGATTAATATCTGTCAATTTAGAAAAGATTAGTAATCCAGATTTTAAAGAAATTTTTAGTTCTATAGAAATTTGTCCTTTAGAAACAAATAGTTCCTCTCTCATTGGTAATTTTTTCAATACTAAAAAAGCCTTATATATACCAAATAAATATTATGTTGTCATTGACGGCAACTATGTAATTCATATTTTCAATATGAAAGGAGAATTTATTTCGAATTCATCCAAATGTATTGGTCAAGGTCCTCAAGAATATTCCATATTACAAGATGTAGTATATAACTATCATAATAACACACTCGACATACTTGATCCTTTTGGAAATATCTCTATTTATGACATAAATTTTAATTTTATCTCAAAGGATAAAATTAAAGCACAAACAAAAGATAGATTCAGAAAATTATTTGCGCTGAATAAAAGTCAATATATTCTTTTTGACAATGCCGAGAAAGGTGTTTTTACCATTTATGATTTAAATAATAATAAAACAATTAAAAAAATATCATACGCAGGATTAATTGCAGAATCAACAGCGATTACCTCTCCTTTCAATTTCTCAAAAGACATATCATATTTTACACCTCCAGAGGTTAGCAATTATCTCTTTATATATAAAGAAAAAGAAATGGAGTTAATACCTAGTTATTACATTGAAGGAGGGAATAAAAGCATAGACAAAATAGATTTAAATACATTTAATTCGGTAGAAGAAAAATCGGAATTTATACTCAGAGACTCTCCTAAATATTCTCCTATAGACAGGCTATACAATGAAAAATATATTATATCAACATATATAAAACAGCAAGAATTATTTATTAACATTTATAATTTAGAAACAAACAACAATAAGACTTTCAAAAAAGATAAAAATGTAAGTCCTAATTTACCTTCCTTCTTTTCTATTGAAGGAAAAACCGTCTATGCCATCATTTATCCTACTGATATCGGTCAATTTATAGACAATGATCTAATTACAAATAAAAACATTCTTCAAACAATAAAAGAAGATGATAATCCATGCATTATTAAATATAAACTAAAACTATAACACCATGAGCAACAAACTCCAAGACTGTTTATCCTCCAATACACTTACAGAATACCCGAACGACCGGATATTAGTTCTATACTCTGCTGGTACTGTAAATAGCGAACAGCACGTCAAAGTAAAGATAAAGGGGAATGTTCGGGAATGATGGTAATATAACCGACAAACAGAATGAATCATATCATTCGACTTTCTGAGCTTAAAAACAGTAGGCAAAGGTAGAGAATAAACTAACTTACAATTTAATAAAAGAAAAAGAACATGAAGCAAATGATCTTCGGGGTAGCTATTATCGCTGCTATGCCCTTTCATTTTTTTAAACGTCATCGTAGTATGAAAGCAGTATTTTATATATTATCATCCATCATCGGTCTTACTTCATGCATGGAAAGACCGGACAACTCCATGATAGGCTTGTTCAAAAACAAGAGTAATGAACAAACAAAAATATCCCAAATAAAAACTGATAGCGTCAGAAATCCTTACATAATGAATTATCATAATGGGATGTTGGTTTTTGGAGATATTTTTCAACCTAAATTCATATCTATATTTGATGGATACAACGGAGACTTTTTAGGTGATTTTGCTTCACAAGGAGTAGGTCCTGATGAGTTCGTTCATATAGGTAATATTTCTTGTATTAATGATAAAATAAGTTTATGGGATGCAGGGAAATCGACATTGACATTTGCAGGAATAGATCACAATAATATATTGTCCCCAACATTCCAAAATATAAAAATCAAAGAAGATACTACACTACTTTCGGTTTTCCAGGTAATACCTCTGCAGGAAGATCTGTTTGTCGCTACAGGCATAATCAAAAATCATCGTTTTGCTTTGTTAGATAAGAACGGAAATATTCTGAAACGATTCGGCAATTATCCTAAAGATTATAAGCCAAACAATACAGACATAGAAAATGGAGCAATATATCAATGTCTTTTGACTTCTCAAAATGAAAAAAAGGTATTTGCTGCGGCATGTGGAATTGGAGAATCAATCATGTTTTATGACTTAAATAACAAAAACAATCCACATCTAATAAGAGAGTTTACATTCGATCATCCCCAATATGATCTGACTGGTGATAATGAACAACCTGTTATTTTCTCTAAAGACAGCAAAAATGGATTTATTGACATTAAATCTTCTTCAAATTACTGTATTTGTCTTTTTTCTGGAGAAGTAAGAACAGAGGTCAATGATTATGGTGGGAATAAAATACTAATATTTGACTGGAAAGGTAATCCTATAAAATTAATTGTTTTAGAACAACAATACACAAATCTAGCTATAGATGAGGAAAATAAGAGAATTCTTCTATTGGGTACGAGTTCTGAGACAAAAGATTACATCATATCTGAAATCGAATTACCCGAATAAACAAAAAAAGGATCAGCAAAACCAAACATATGCTTATTTAATGGGGAAAAAGCCGTTAAATCACATTGTAACAATCTAGAGATCTATTATGTGGAACACACAACCTTTATTTGAGATAATCTTTTTAATATCTTAAATCATGAAAAAAGTATCATTCATTCTTTCTATATTTTTATTTCTAGGATGCTCCAGTAAAAAAGAACATAATTCTAATTTCTCCATGGACCAAATAGAACAATTACAGTTAAGTAATGTCAAACCAATAAATATTCTCGATAAGGACAAGCTACTATTAGACTTCAATGTTTTTTTAACTGAAAAAGAGATCTCAATAAACGAACTTGTTGACAATGTAAAATTAATACCCCTTCAAACAACAGAAGAATCCCTTATAGCAGAAGTCAACAAGCTAATCTGTACAGAACATCATTATTTCATACTTGATTCAGATATCGGTAAAAATGTTTTTATCTTTTCCAGTGAGGGGACATTCATAAAAAGAATACCTACAGGTCAAGGTCCTGAAGAGATTTATAATCCAGGAGATATTGCCATTGATGAAGAGCAAAACCATTTGATAGTGTACAATAGAAAAGGACTTTCTTACTACGATTATAAAGGGAATTTTATTAAGAGGGAATTATTGCCATTCAATTTTAAAAATTTCAGAATAATACCTGATGGATTCCTATTCATTATTGCTCCAAATCAAAACAATCATCTCAAGGAGTTATCAAAAATGCAAGTTCTCATTACTGACAGGAATTTTCGTATTATCACAGCCGGACTTCCCTTTCACTATTCAGAAAATATCAGTTATGGTATAACAGATTATACTAGCTCACTTATGAATGAGACAAATTTTGCCTTCAAATTTTCCAATAAAATATACCAATATGTGGATACGCTTAGTATACAAGAAAAATATCAATTAGACTTTTCGGATAAAGAACTACCTGACCAATATCTAGGAATAAGCAGCAATGATATTTTTGATACTTTAAAAAACAATGACTTTTATTATTTCATGGGGAATTATATAAAAAATGATACACATGAATATTTTGCTCTTTATAACAGATATAATAAAAAGAGATTCCAAACATTCATTTTTCGAGATAAGGAAAGCGGAAAACTTATAGGAGGAAATAAAATTACTCTGAATGACAGTATTCCTTTTTTCAGCTATCCGTTGACTGCTTACAAAAATGAATTTATTGGAGCCATCAGTCCACAAGCTATAAATCACTACCTCTCTGAAAATGAAGAGAAGAGGAAGAACAATACATTGTTCGATCAACTGGACAGCGATTCAAATCCAATAGTAATAAAATATACCCTGAAATAATATATATAAATAAGATGAACATTATCCAAGTTAAACAAGTGAGGCTTAATTAAATGCTAAAAACAAATATACTCATATAATTTATACAATCCGGTATATGAAAATAGATGTCTTCATCTAAGTAATTAGCTCCGTTCAAGGTATAGATTAGTTGTTTTCATTCCATGGTTTACTTCTTATGGATTGATATTTGTAGCAATCATTCTCTTGATAGTATCTTTCATTGTCAATTTGAAACTGGAATCTTGAAATATCATCCGATACAGATCGAATTCATTTTATTGTTACCTCCCAATAGCCTCGGGTTCCGCCGATACGGGTTAGGAAGCCGTTTTCTTTCAATAGGTCGATGTGCGATTGTGCTGCAGAATTATTAATGTTCAGCTCTTTTGCCAAGGATCTGACACTTATTCGGTTATTATTCATTATCAACGTCAAAACCTCTTTTTGTCTTTCGGATAACTCGATTGTACCACCTATTGTACCACCTATTGTACCACCTATTGTACCACCTATTGAGCTACCTATTGAGCCACCTATTGAGCCACCTTGACTGCTACTTTCTGGTGTGGTTTGTGATTGTGCTAAAGCAGTCTCTTCCATATAAACCGGCTCGGACGAGGGTAGGGCTATGCGGATGAAGTTGTCGGTAATTCTAAAGCAGCTCCGATCGTAGGTTTGCAGAATACGGGGGATTCCCGATCCAAGGTATTCCACCAGATCAATATCCTTATAAATGCGCATAATTTCCTTGTTGCGGGGCAGCGAATAGCCTTCGTAGAATTCTTCTTCGTTTAAGCCCTGTATCAATCCTCCGGCCGACGTAATTTCGATGCGGTTGGCAAAGATTTCGAATTTGGGAGGAGCTTCGTTGGAAAAATCGTTATGAACTATGGCATTGATTACTGCTTCGCGCAGGGCAATGGAGTTCCACAAGCGCGACTCAATCCGCTCTTTGGAAGTTATAAGGGTTTTCGTACGGTTCTCTACTTCCAGCTTATCCAGTATTCGCTTGGTTGCCTTTATCAACGAGCAATAACCATATTCGTTGCTTTCTATCAGGTTCACCCGGTCTGTCCCGGCATATTTGGCTACTTTCATGGAATTACCGTTGTTGTCTGCCATTAGGTAAGCCACATAATTGTATTCTCGTGCTTCGGTTAGCAGTTCGAGATTGGCTGCAAACCGGTCAGTCAACGTATGCCCAGATTCATTGTAATAAATCTTAAGCTGCTCGAAGGTAAGGTCCTGGCGGGGCGATTTGATTTTACGTAGTGAACTCCGGGTACGTTTAGCAAACAGATCTTCGATCATCCGGTTAGACATAGGTTCGGCAGCCGAGCCTACCCGCAGGTAACATCCCTTTTCGGACATGCCTTGCTTGCGTAGATAGTAAGGCTTTTCGGGTCCGGAAAGGATTGTTATCTTTAAGATCTGGTAACCCTCTTTTACTTCTTGTACGATATCGAACAAGCCCATACAAGAGGGCAGTATATTGTTTTTTAAACGGTCCTTTACTTTAAGTTGTACCTCGTCCGGTTGAGGCACACCAATGGCACGTCCGTTATCGTCGACGCCCAGATACAGTATACCTCCTTCGCGGCTGTTCAAAAAAGCTACAATCTCTTTTTCGAGGCCGTCGTTTAGTTCACGTTTCAATTCGATACGGTTGGATTCGTTCATTTTAGTTCATATTTAGAATTTCACGAATCAATCCATCGCTCTGGTTCTCCAAAGCCAGAATATCGGCAGATGCGTCCAATCTTCGGAGTACAAACATTGGCAAAATTACATCCCGGTACTTACCACGTACATATACATCACGCAGACAATCGTCTGCAATTGACCAGATAAAGGATACTATTTTGTTGTGTGCTGCAGTATTCATTGAATCATCTTTTAATTATCAACCTTGTATCTTAAAATTACAATAACTACAAAGATAGACTATTTTTCAAGAATAAATAAAATAGGGAGACTTCTCATTTTGTCTTACATCAATAAAGGATTTCATTTAAGTAATTAGCTCCGTTCAAGGCATAGATTAGTTGTTTTCATTCCATGATTTATTCGTCTTCCCTTCTCCTAAATGAAAAAAAAACTTTACTTAAGTATAAAAAAAACTTTACTTAAGGAAAAAATAAATTATACTTAAGGAAAGTTTTGTCGGGACTTTTCTTCTCATTTACCGGTACTTTTTATCTAAAATGTATATACATTTGGGATGATTTATTATGACTTTCGCTGTTCAAAGATATAGGAACAATTTTCCAAAGATATAGGAATTGTTTCTCAAAGATATAGGAATGAAAAACCAAACAGGTAAGGACGTAGAAAGCAAAGGTAAATGGTTCTCGCTTGAGATTACAGGATGGAATGGCGGAGTCGCTTACGAGCCGCTTACGCTCCGGCATGACAGATGACAGAGTGTGCTGTGAAAACATTGCAGGCGGCAATGTTTGTAACTGTGAAAGAGATGAGGGCAGGCCCCTCGTAACCGTCTTGCAGGAGATGGTTGCAAACCAGTGTATGCTGCTTTGTTTAAGAGACAAGGTGGTGAGCGATACACCAAAAGGCGATGTAAATCGTCAGGTAACTGTACAAGAGATGACCGCAAGGGAATTATTGATGAAGCATCGAAAACTGTTCAGACGATGTCAGAACCGGGTCTTTTCTGTCAGACCCGGGATAAATCCGGAAGGAACCTGTTTACGGTCCGGGTGGCATCCGGTGCAAAGATAGCATGACTTGTACAGAGGCTTTTTCACGGAACGCAGGAACCTGCGCCGGGATGTGAAGGGAGAAGTTCAAGCAGAAGCCCTGCAAGAACCAGCGTACCGAGGACCGGAGGCAGGGGCGGACTGTTCCGTAGTAGCGACGAAGTTTCTGTAATGGAAATGGAGCCAAGGGAACAGCTTATTCAAGCGTAGTAAATGTACAACTATTAAAACAGGAGGATGCAAATGAAAGACGCAAAGTCGCATGAGATTTCTAAATTTTTAATCATGGATGCCTTCAAACGAGTCAAGGCAAACCATGGAAGTGCGGGTATTGACGGCGTATCGATTGAGCAGTTTGAGAAAAATCTCAAAGACAATCTCTACAAAATCTGGAACCGCATGAGTTCGGGAAGCTACTTCCCTCCATCGGTCAAACTGGTAGAAATACCTAAACCCAATGGAGACAAACGTCCGTTAGGTATACCTACGGTAGGAGACAGGATTGCTCAGATGGCAGCAGTGATGATGCTGGAGCCACAGATTGAACCCTGTTTCCACGAGGATTCTTATGCCTACAGGCCCAACCGCTCTGCACACGATGCCATCGCCAAAACACGCGAGCGGTGCTGGAAGTACAACTGGGTATTGGATATGGACATCAGCAAGTTCTTCGATTCTATTGACCACGAACTGTTGATTAAAGCAGTCAGACTTCACACCGATTGTGTATGGGTGCTGCTTTACATCGAACGGTGGCTCAAAGTTCCCTACGAACTGCAGGATGGAAGTAAAATCGACCGGGACAAAGGGGTCCCGCAAGGGTCCGTAATCGGACCTGTGCTGGCCAATTTGTTCCTGCATTACGCCTTCGACAAGTGGATGAGCAGGTATTATCCGCACATTCCCTTCGAAAGGTATGCAGACGACACCATCTGTCACTGCGCCACCCAATCCCAGGCCGAAGCACTGAAAGTAGCTGTTCAACAACGGTTTGCTCAATGTAAACTGATGTTGAACGATGACAAAACAAAGATTGTGTACTGTAAAGACAGCCGCAGAAAGGGAGAGTTTGATACAATCTCTTTCGATTTCCTTGGCTACACCTTCCGACCACGGAAGGCAAAAGGCAGAAATGGCATCAACTTTACAGGCTTTCTGCCGGCAATCAGCAACAAGGCCTGCAACCGCATCCGTGAAAAGATGCGCAGCTGGAAAACAAGGAAACAACTGTTTCTATCGCTGGAAACCCTGGCGAAAAGCATCAATCCGGTGCTTCGGGGATGGATTACTTATTATGGTAAATTTTATCCTACCCGACTCAAAATCCTGTTAGATGAAGTAAACAGACATCTTGCCAGATGGGTTACAGCCAAGTTCAAGCGCTTCAAGGGGAAACCCTATCGGGCTTACTACTGGCTGGGAAACATCTCCCGGAAAGAGTCTAAACTCTTTTACCACTGGCAGTGGGGAGTAACTCCAACAGCTAACAAGAAATGGTAATCTTATCAGACTGAATAAGAAGAGCCGTGTGATGGGAGACTGTCACGCACGGTTCTGTGAGAGGCTTGAGCTGAAATGCTCAGGCCTACTCGACTGAAATGGATCTGTCACAGCCATCTGTCATTTCCAAAACCCGCTTCAATAAAGGGTTTTGAGGGTGAAAATGATAGATGACAGATCATTTTGCAGTTTATTGCTTATCCTTGAAGTAAAAAACGTAGTAATACCATAACAGCCCTATCCAGTTAAGGGCGAGGATAGTGAGAATCCACAATCCTTTCTGTCCTTTACTGATAAAAGGGTTCTGCAATACGGCGGTTACCCCGAAGATAACACTTGCAATGGCAATAATGTAGCCTATTTCGGGCAGTCCTATGAGTGCGAGTGGGTACATGTTTCGTCGTCGTGCTTTTTCAATACCCGGTGGGGCAGGTTTCCATGGCCTATCAATTCGATGGGACATGCATACTTCTCGTTCAGCCAGTTTTCTGAGATATCGGATCCGGCATGGTAGTGGGCAGTTTCGTTTACACAGGCAATGTTCTTCACCATAGAAAGCACGGTGCCGATATCGTGCGAAACCAGTACGATGGCACTCCGTTTGTTTATTTCGTCGAGTAACCGGTAAAAGTGTGACTCGAACCGCTTGTCGACATACGAATTAGGTTCATCCAGAATGAGCACCTGCGGATCAGACACGATGGAGCGTCCCAGCAATACCCGCTGAAGCTGTCCGCCTGAAAGTTCGCCGATGGGGCGTTTTACAAGCTCTTCCAAGCCCATCTGTGCCACTACTTCGTCGATCCGCTTTTGCTGCTGGTCGTTAAATCCGCGAATCCATCGCTTTTCCGAAGCCAGTCCGGAGGATATCACATCTCTTACGGTAATGGGGAATTTCTTGTCGATATTGTTTAACTGAGGCAGGTATCCGATTCGCAGAAAAGGTACCTGTTTGCCGTCCTGATAAAACCGGATGGTTCCGGAGTTGGGTTGCAGCAGACCAAGGATAACCTTAAGCAGCGTTGTTTTACCTCCTCCGTTGGGACCGATTATACCCAGAAAGTCGCCTTCCAGTACATCCAGCGACACATCTTTCAATACGGTCTTGTTGCCGTATCCGGCCGTTACATCTTTTATCTCAATTAGCTTCTGCATCTTTTAAAGATTGGGCAATCAGAATCATCTCTTCGTGCCAATTATAGGATAGCGGATTGATTCGCACAAGCTTACAACCGGTTTCGCGGGCAATAAGTTCTGCATTCTTCTGATCAAATTCCTGTTGGATAAATACAACACGGGTATTGTTGGCACGGGCGGTGTCTACCAGCTCTTTCAACTGAGCGGGACTGGGTTCTTTACCGTCCATTTCAATGCATAGCTGTGTAAGCTGGTATTCGGCGGCAAAATAGCTTAAGGCCGGATGATAAATAATGAAGGTCCGGTTGCTAAGTCCCTCCAGCAATTGATTGATGGTTGCCTCGGTCTTTTCGATTTCGGCCAATAAGGCGTTGTAGTTGTCGAAGTAAAACTTGGTATTCTCCTTGTCGAGGGCGATAAACGCCTGCAGGGTATTCCAAGCTACTGCTTTGGCTCCGGCAACTGAGCTCCAGGTATGGGGATCGATTCCGGTGTGCTTATGACCGTGGTCGTGTCCGTGATCTTCGCCGTCGTGATCGTGCTCCTCGTGCATTTCGGCATCCGGGTTATCAATTACGGCAATACCTTCCGACAGGTCGAACACCTTCAGGTTGGGATTATTCTTTACGATATTGTCCATCCAGGCCGTTTCAAATCCGATGTAGCCGATCTTCAGGTAAGCTACGCTTTGTCCCACTTTGATCATCTGCTGGGGTGTGGGATCGTAGGTTTCGGGGCTCTGACCGGCAGGCACCACACAGTTGATTGTATATTTATCGCCGGCAATCTTTTCGGCAAAGTATCTCTGGGGTTCTATGGTTACGGATACCATCTTTTCGGACGTCTTTTTTTCTGCACACGAGAATAAAAGAAGAGAGAATAATAGAAGTGTAATCTGCTTCATGTCTATATTGTTTTAAACCACAAATATACAGAATAATTTCTTTCTATCGCAGAAGGTTTATTTGACGGCATCAAAAAGAGAGGTATATCAGCCGGAATATGTATATTTGTAACCTCAATAAAGTTTTATATAGTTATGGAACATCCATTAAGCATTTACAACACGCTTACGAGAAAAAAGGAACAGTTCGTACCTTTGCATGAACCGCATGTGGGAATGTATGTATGCGGACCTACAGTGTATGGCGATGCCCATTTGGGTCATGCCCGGCCGGCCATTACATTCGATTTGTTGTTCCGCTATCTGTCGCACCTGGGATACAAAGTAAGATACGTACGCAATATTACCGATGTGGGTCACCTTGAAAATGATGCCGACGCGGGAGAAGACAAGATTGCCAAAAAGGCCAGACTGGAACAGCTTGAGCCCATGGAGGTGGTTCAATATTACCTTAACAGGTACCACAAGTCGATGGATGCACTCAATGTGCTTCCTCCCAGCATCGAACCACATGCCTCGGGGCATATCATCGAACAGATCGAACTGGTGAAGAAGATTATCGACAACGGATTTGCTTACGAAAGCGAAGGTTCTGTTTACTTTGATGTTGAAAAATACAATAAATCGCATAATTACGGCAAACTGTCGGGGCGTAACGTGGAGGATATGTTAAATACCACCCGGGCTTTGGACGGACAGGAAGAGAAGCGCAACAGCGTTGACTTCGCCTTATGGAAGTGTGCGGCCCCGGAACATATTATGCGCTGGCCTTCGCCCTGGAGCAATGGCTTTCCGGGATGGCATTGCGAATGTACTGCCATGGGTAAGAAGTACCTGGGCGAGAGTTTCGATATCCACGGAGGCGGAATGGATCTGATCTTCCCTCACCACGAATGCGAAATTGCACAGGCTGTGGCTTCGCAGGGAAAAGAGGCGGTTCATTACTGGATGCACAACAATATGATCACCATTAACGGACAGAAGATGGGTAAGAGTCTGGGTAATTTCATTACGTTGGATGAATTCTTTACCGGCAGCCATGCTTCATTGGCACAGGCTTACAGTCCGATGACAATACGCTTCTTTATCCTTATGGCTCATTACCGCAGTACAGTGGACTTCAGCAATGAGGCTTTGCAGGCTTCGGAAAAGGGGTTGTC
Organism: Macellibacteroides fermentans; assembly: GCF_013409575.1. Lineage (NCBI taxonomy): Bacteria > Pseudomonadati > Bacteroidota > Bacteroidia > Bacteroidales > Porphyromonadaceae > Macellibacteroides > Macellibacteroides fermentans. The sequence continues at coordinate 550,166 of NZ_JACCCY010000003.1, forward strand.
GCGGTTGATGGAGGCATGGAGCCACCTGGACAAGCTGAAAGCTTCTGAGGTTTCGTCTGTCGATGTAAAAGGTATTCGCTCCAAGTGTTACGATGCTATGAACGACGACCTGAACAGTCCGATTGTAATTTCTCATTTGTTTGACGCCACCCGAAGCATCAATTCCGTATTAGCTGGACAAGCTACACTTACAACCGAAGATATTGAAGAGCTGAAAAGCGTATTCAAGCTGTTTCTGTTCGATATATTAGGTATGCAGGATCTGGCAGTGGTAGCTGCGGGCGCCAATACCGAAGCATTCGGAAAAGCGGTGGATTTATTGCTCACCATCCGTAAACAGGCCAAAGATAACAAGGATTGGGCTACGTCCGACAAGATACGGAACGAGCTCACAGCGCTTGGATTTGAGATAAAAGATACCAAAGACGGTGCAGAGTGGAAGTTATCCAACTAACAGTTTCTGGAAAATATAGATAGATGAAGGGCGGCTTGACCGCCCTTTTTCTTTGTACTAAAATGACGCTGAGGCTGACTTTACAGGCCGTTATGTCTTGTTATCTGGAAGGGATTACAATCCGGCTGGTCAGCGGATGGCGGTTGCCCGAAATGCTCCGGAACTTGACTTCGGCCGATCCTATTTTAAGTTTGGCCTTTATTTTAATGGGAATCTTATTCCCGTCGTCGCTCACCCACACTTCGATGGCCTCTTTGGTCTCCGTAAAGGCTTCGTCAAAGATATCCATATAGAAGCGTTTCGTCTTGAACTTCACATTGTCGCCATGCTCTACGATACTCTGACCCGCATACCGGAAGCGCACATTTACACGGTCGCGTCCTACGGCAATACGGAAAGGAATCACATCTCCCACCCGCATAGCCGAAATATCGTGTGTACGGAGGAATAGTGTAGCACCCAGCATATCGGTCATACAATCTTCGCTCACAAGGACAGTGTCTATTTTGGTCTTCTCCAGGTTATAGCGGAGGGAACGCACCCGTGTAAGTCCTTCGTTGTAAGTGAATTTGAGGTCGTCCACCAGGTATTTGCCTCCTTCGTTTACGCGTTTCTCGCTACGTAAAAGTTGCATCTCCTTCGAATAGTGGCAGTCGATGGTATCGCGCATTTTGAAAATATGGTCGAACATGGAGGTGGTTTTAAAAAGCAGCCGGTAACGATAGGCAGCTCCGTTCTGGCCGTTACCGTTTCTTGGGCCGTTGACGGCATTATCGATCAACAGCTCCACGTTGCCTGCTTTAGGCATAATAAGTCCCCACTTAAAATACACATCCATCTGCAGGCGTTCGCCCGGCAGAAAGGCATTGTTCTCCATTACACACTGTCCCTTAGCACCTGCAAAAGGAAGTGCAAGAAGGGTTATGAGAAGCCAAAGGAATGCGTTAGAAAGGCATACCGGGCATTGAATTGTTTCCTGATGACGATTGTCTTCCTTCATTTTTGTAATCTCTCTTCTTTTTAGTAGCCTCCTTGGGCTTGTTCTTGGTTATTTCAAGCGGTTTCTGCCTGATCAGAGGTGTAGCTGTTACATCCCAGGTTTCCTCCACATCAAAATTTTGCATCACCGTAAAGAATCCGGGATAATAGTACACCGGTTCGGGCTGACGTTTTTCCGCAAAATTACCCGGGTCCCATTCGTCGTTATTGTTCAAATCCAGAATGATTCGGGCATAATACTTATCGGGTTTCAGGTCCATAAACAGTACTCCTCCCTCCCTTACAGGCGCTTTACGCACCGGCTGATCGCTTGCATTGAGCAATTGTACAAAAGCGGTGGTGTCTACACCCGGCAGGTTAATATAAAGATTTCCGTAATCGTCCTGCTTCTTTATGGTAAACTGGGTGGATAATACGTTGTTCCACTTTCCGTACAGGCTGTATATAGTGGCCGAATCCGCCTCAAGACGGTAGGTTTCGCCGTACTTCCAGTCGCGGTCTATAAAGAAACCGAGCGCATTGGTGCTGTCGGGGATAAAATTAAAGTCCACCTCCTGCCACAGGGTGTCTACCTTCCGGTCCAGATAGAAGGCCTCCTTCTTGATGTTCAGCACCGGTTCGTCAAACACCACAGAAACGGTATCAAACACATCCATGGAGGAAGGAGCATCTACATTCATCCCCAGAAATACGATAGGTTCTGGTTCGCCCTTCTTTCTTTTTTTCTTTACTTCCGGTCGTTTACGCAACACCATCTGCAAGGTATCGGTCTGCGGTCTCAGCACATTGAGGGAGTCGCTCTTGAGATAATCCAGGGCTACACGGATGGTATCCTGCTTCCACAAAAGCGAATCGGTAAGCCAATAATGTACTGCCTTGTTTTCTTCTGCCTTTTGGGCTACATACCATTTATCCTGCACCGCTTCGGCTTGCAGCAGCCTTGGCGCGGGTATAGAATCGATCTGAGCATTGAAGCGTATGGTAAACCGATTGTCTTGAGTCCGTTCCGATTTAGTGAGGTATTGTCTTTCGAATTTTTCCTTGGACAGAAGCAATAATACGTCGTCGGGCATAAAGCGGGTATAGTTGACTACCTTGATGGAGTCTACCGTAATCGAATCTTTCCAAACAGTATCATTGCGCGAGGTAAACTGGAACGTGGGAGTATAGAGTGAATCGGCAAAGGCCATCTCCTCTCCGGGCTGATCAAATCTGTAATCGCGGTTTATATCGTTCAACCCGAATATATGATAGCTTCCGGTAGCTATGTTGCGGATCGTGAATTTACCCTTATCGTTGGTACGCGAGATACGCTCGAAGGGGAGTTTTCTGAAAGCGGTATCGGCCTGGTTGCTATGTAAACCGATGGTTATACCCGGCATCGGCTCCAGGTTTTCTGCATTCAGAAGGGTTCCCGAAACCTCAAGCGAATCTATCACATTACCCGTTGAGAATGCAAACGAGAAATTCTCGAATACATTTTTCTCGTTATTGTCGGCAATGGAATTGGTAAAGTCGATTGTATAGGTGGTATTGGGTTTGAGGGTGTCGTTAAGCTCCACCACAGCTTTCCGTCCCCTGGCCTGTATAACCGGCAACATACGTTGCGGAGGTGTTACAATCACATTCTCCATCGGATTCTCTATCTGGATAAGTTCGTCGAATTCTATTTCGACTTTATTGCCTTTGAAATTGGTTTGATTAGGCAAAGGATTGCTGGCGATGAAACGGGGCGGCTTCTCGTCGTACGGACCACCGTTGGGTGATGCCATATTCGCACACGAATACATTACCACGAGCAAAAAAATGCCAATCAGTGCAAGAATGCTATTTCTAATAAATTGTGGGTTCATTGACTCAGTCTTTTATGCAATGGGACAAAAGTACAAAGATATGCCGACAGATAAAGCATTTAAACACCTTTTAATCAAATCGCTTTACCTGAAAAGCGGCGAATAGCCTATAATTGCTTTAACAACCGGAATCCGATGCGGCAATACATACACTTTTTTGCTTCACAATAGCACCGCTTTAGCTGGATGAGTGCCTGACTGTCGCAGGCGTTATTTACCCGTATGCCCGCTGTTGCAAAGGCGGATACAATATGGTTTCGCTCCGCCGGAATGCTTTCCAGCAGCCGAAGAGCCCTTTCGTTGTATTCGGGGCGGTTGTTCACCACTCCGTAGGCGAAGAACAGAGGCACTACCGTATTGATGAGTACGATGTTAAGGGCATTCTCGCCCAACGGTTTCTCCTGTTTAGGCGATACATGCCGGAAATGATAGTGGGTTTCCCAGTAATCGGACGGCAGTACACGGAAGCAGTTTTTAAGTTCGCGGGGAGTACCGGCCTCCAGCATTACAGAAAACAGGGTGTCGTGCTGCATCCAAATGGCTGCAAGTTGGGCCAGCTTAAGATGGGGGAAGTAATTGGGACGGATACGCAGGTTCTTAAACAGGCTTTCGTCCAGTGGGGTGAGTTGGTATTTGTGCCTCAGAAACTGATATTCGCGTCGAAGCAGTTTGTAATGGTAGCAATCGATATCGGTCTCTTCCAGCATACCGGCTTGTCCGAACAACAGTGACTCAACCTGTGTAATGCTGATGCGCTGTTTACGGATGATCCGGAACGGCAGGCTACGGGCCAGGCGTTCGAAGGCATCGCTGTTTACACCAAACCCGAAATTGCGAGAGAGCAGAATGTAAAAAACCTCGTTCCAATCCTGTTTATAAAACTCCAGCAGCTTAAGAATATCCTGCATTTTCCGTTCCAGCCGCTCACTCAGCAAGGCTTCCATCCACGAAGTGATGTGCAGGGGTTCTATTTCCGGCAAGCGGGCAAGACAAGGGATGGCGATGTCTCTTCGAAGGAGGTATTCGAGTCTTGCTTCAATATTATCCGGGTAGGTTATCTCCAACTGAGGAATAACGACCCCATTGGTACGATAAACCTCGGTATCGGCATCGGTTACCACGTGCAGGATAACAGAATCGTAGGCTTTGTCGGTATGATGCTTATGGGTTTTCCAGTCGGACGACCGGGTATGTATTTCGATGCTTCCCGCCCAAAGGGTAGCTCCTATCCTGATTTTGGCATTAAAGAAGTCGGGACCTGCGTTGCTGTTCCGGATACCGGCGTCTATTACGGTCACCTGCTCTCCGGTGGTAGTGGTTAAGTGGGGCTGATAAAGTTTAAAAATCCATACATAATGTAATAATTGTTCCATTTTCTCAAAGGTTAAGATTAACAACACAAATCTAATTGATTTTCTTTATATTTGCAGTCAAAAGGTTAACTTATTCAACCAACGTATTATTTTACAATATATAAGTCATGAAGATAGCGCTTATCGGTTACGGAAAGATGGGAAAAACCATCGAAAAGATTGCATTGGAAAGAGGACACGAGATTGTTTCGGTTATCGATGTCTCTAATCCGGAAGATTTCAACTCAGCTGCATTCAAAAGTGCCGATGTGGCTATAGAGTTCACTGTTCCGTCTACAGCTTTGAGCAATTATATGAAATGTTTTGAAGCCAATGTTCCGGTGGTTTCGGGTACAACCGGGTGGTTGGACCGGATGGACGAAGTAAAAGAAAAATGCGAGAAAGAGGGAAAAACCTTCTTTTACGCATCCAACTACAGCATTGGCGTAAACATCTTTTTTGCTGTAAACAGTTACCTGGCCAGAATTATGAATAACTTTCCCTCGTACAACGTACGAATGACGGAAACACATCATATCCACAAACTGGATGCCCCAAGCGGTACAGCCATCACGCTGGCGGAAGGTATCCTGGAGCAGGTGGACCGCAAAGAGCGTTGGGTACTGGAGACGGAAGAAAAGCCGACCGACCTGGCCATCCATGCCATTCGCGAAGGGGAAGTCCCGGGTATTCATGAAATTATTTACGACTCTGAAGCAGATTACATAAGTATCAAGCATGATGCCAAAAGCCGTGCGGGTTTTGCCCTTGGTGCAGTGGTTGCAGCCGAATTCACCGCAGGAAAAATGGGTTTTCTGGGAATGAAGGATCTCTTTAAATTTTAATCTGAAACATATCAAATGAAAACATTTGCAAAAAAACAATGGATCAAGTTCGGCATATGGGCTGCCTTGTACATTTTATTTGCCATCTGGATGGAAAACCTCTGGCTTTTAGTGGGACTTGTGGTGCTGGCAGATATTTTTCTGACCAAATACATTCCCTGGGGTGCCTGGAAAAAAACCGAAAACAAGACACTGCGTTCGGTAGTGGAATGGGTGGACGACATCTTGTTTGCCCTCATTGCGGTATACTTCATTAACCTGTTTGTTTTCCAGAACTATCAGATTCCCACCTCTTCGCTGGAGAAGTCTTTATTAGTGGGCGATTACCTGTTTGTAAGCAAACTGAGCTACGGACCTCGTGTGCCCAATACCCCCCTCTCCTTCCCTCTGGTGCAGAATACCTTCCCGATACTGAACTGCAAGTCGTACCTGGACTGGCCCGAATGGGGTTACAAACGGGTGAAAGGTACCGGAGTGGTAAAGCGGAACGACATCGTTGTATTCAATTTTCCTGCAGGTGATACGGTGGCTATCAAACAACAGAACCCCGATTACTACACTCTGCTGGAGATGTACGGCCGCGAGAGGATCTTGTTGGATAAGGAATATTTTGGAGAAGTGATTTATCGTCCGGTCGACAAAAGAGAGAACTATGTAAAACGTTGTATCGGTATGCCCGGCGACAGCCTGGAAGTACGGAACAATGTGGTTTACATTGACGGTGAAAAGGCGTTAGAACCCGAAGATATGCAGCTCAATTATTTTGTTCAGACCAACGGTACTCCCATTACCGAAGAGCAATTCCGATTGATGCAAGTGAGCAAAGAAGACCGGATGTTGGCCAATGACAGTGGTAATTCTCAAGGTTTGCTCTCATTTCTGGGATTCGTTCCAAAAGAAAACGGACAATACAACCCGGTTTATCATTTGCCTCTTACCAAGAAGGCCCTTGCCATTGCTAAAAAGCTGGGATTTGTTGAGAAGGTTGTGGTGGAGCCTGATGCATTGGGCGGTGATGTGTACTATCCAGCCGGTTATAAAACTGGATGGACACGCGACAACTACGGGCCGATCTGGATTCCGAATAAAGGAGCTACCATCGAACTTAATGAACGCAACCTGGCTATTTACAGCCGTTGCATTAAGAATTACGAAAACAATACGCTGGAAGTAAACGGGAACCAGGTTCTGATTAACGGAAAACCGGCCACAACCTATACGTTTAAATACGACTATTACTTTATGATGGGCGATAACCGCCACAAATCGGCCGACTCCCGTTCGTGGGGTTTCGTTCCGGAGGATCATATTGTTGGAAAACCTATTCTGATCTGGCTTTCGCTTGACAAGGACAGGAGTTTGTTTGATGGCGGCATCCGCTGGAACCGGATGTTCCGTATGGTTCACGCAGATTAATTTATATGAACGGTAAACGGATTGGAATAACGATTGCAAAAATAGGAGGAGGAGCTTTGCTTCTCCTCGCTGTTGTTTTAGGGATACGCCGGTACTGTATCGAGTCTCTGCGTATTTCGACCAATGCCATGGAGCAGGCCATTCTTTCGGGTGATTATGTATTGGTAAACAAACTCCCTACAGAAGCCAATCCCGGCAGAAACCGGGTTATTCTTTTTAAAAGTCCCCTCCGTCGGGATTCGGTTGCCGCTCCGTTATTTGTAAGCCGCCTTATCGGTATGCCGGGCGATACGGTAACGGTTGAAGAGAATCTCTTTCTGATAAATGGAAAGCAGCTGCCCAAAGCACCTACCACCATGGCTACCTATTTTGTGAGCAAGGAGCTGGAGGGTATTATCAGAAGTCTGGCCAATAAGCTGGCAATCCCTTTACGGGAATGGAAAAGTGAGACTTTCGGTTTTACATTCACAATTACAGCCCTCGAAGAGTATAAACTGAGGGAGGAGCTGCCCGATGGTGCCAACAAGCATTTTGTTCAGGAACCTGCCGAAGAATACAGCATCATCGTACCTAAGAAAGGGATAGCATACCGGATTAATGAAACCTCTCTCAAGGCATGCCGTGAAATTTTGCTTCATGAAACCAATGGCAAAGCGGTATTCCGGGATAATAAACTCTTCCTGGATGGAAGGGAAACCAACTTCTTCTACTTCAAACACGATTATTACTGGGTGCTTTCCGATCATGCAAAGTATGCCGTGGATTCGCGTCATCTGGGTTTTATACCAGACAATCTTATCCTTGGTAACGTTTGGTTCTGCTGGAAAAGCAACGACCCCGAACGCATGTTTAAAACAATTGATTAATGAAGCCAGCCTATATTTCGACGGCCTATCTGGGTCCGGTACAACAATACAGTAAAATGTTCCATTTTCCGGAGGTACGAATAGAAACATCCGAGAATTACCTGAAGCAAAGCTACCGGAACCGGTGTATCATAGCCGGAGCAAACGGTCCGCTTCCCCTCTCCGTCCCCATTGTGAAGCCGGATACGCTTAAATGTCTGACTAAAGACATCCGTATTTCCGATCATGGAAATTGGCGTCACCTGCATTGGAACGCCATTGTCTCAGCCTATAATTCGACCCCTTTCTTTGAGTATTACGAAGACGATTTTGCGCCGTTTTATGAAAAGAAATATGAGTTTTTGTTCGACTTTAATGAAGAACTTCGGATGCTGATCTGTCAACTGCTGGATATCCAGCCTCAGATACAATATACCACATCTTTTGAAGCGGATGTGGAAAACGACTTCAGATGGATAAGTCCGAAGCAGGATATAGCCGATCCTTCCTTTCTGTTAAAACCCTATTACCAGGTTTTCCAGGATAAGCATGGCTTCCTGCCCAACCTCAGCATAATAGACCTCCTCTTTAATACAGGAAACGAAGGAATTCTCATTTTGAGAGATTCCTTCGTTTCCGAATAATTCTATAATGTAAAGCCGGGAGAATTATTCCATCTGGAACTTCCGGCTCACCTTAATCAGGTTTGAGGTGAAGGATACTACGTTTTGAGTTTCCTGAATCATATTGAGGTATACCATACTCACCTTGGTACTACCCGACTGTCCCTGGATACGTTTCAGCTCATTCTTTTTAAGCTGAGTAAGTGCATTTGAAATGGATACAGCTTTTTCTACAAGCTGATCAAATGCTGTATAGTCGTTTCGTTTGATTTCAAGCATACAACGGGAGATGAATGTAATCACCTCATCGGCCATTTTGCCGAATTCATCTTTCTGTGCATCGTTTAATGGCTTGAAATTATTGTCGATGTGATCCTTGCAAGGCTCGGTCATACGACGTAGACTAAACACAATCTCGCTGGCAAAATCGTTACCCTGGTAATAATAGAGTCCTTTCTCTACCGCAATGGCTCTATCCAATTGTGTAACACCCAGCGTACCGATTCGCTTTACCTGACGGAGGTGGAACTTCTGTTCTTCAATAGCAGCCAGTACCTTACGTAGGTCGCGCAGGTTTTCATTCATAAAACCATGAACCGATTTATCAAATTTTTCGCCGGCAAAGGCAAGTACCGATTCAAGTTCATTGCGTGTATGTTCGCGGAACAAAACCAAAGCTTCAGAGCTATCATTTGTGTTCATGAGTTGCTTTACAGTAGGACTGACTGTTTGTTTATTTGACTTTTTACGGAAAGCAAGGTGACTTCTTACAAGCGAATAAGTCGCTAAACCAATTAATGCTACAATAGCAGCAGTACCTCCGAAATAGATAATAGTTGCAACCAAAAAACATATTACAAAAGCAGCACCTGCTGTGATAAACCAACCACCAATAACAGAAAGAACACCTGTTATTCGATAAACAGCACTTTCACGTCCCCAGGCACGGTCAGCTAAAGAGGTCCCCATTGCGACCATAAAGGTAACATAGGTAGTTGATAATGGTAATTTAAGTGATGTACCCAAAGCTATAAGAAGACCCGCAAGAACGAGGTTTACAGATGCCCTTATCAAGTCGAATGCAGCACCATTTTCCAAAATAATCTCATCTTGGTTAAAACGAGTATCCATCCATTGTTTAATATTTTCGGGAACCACACTCATAAGTGTTGTGGCCATATTACTTGAAGTACGAACCAAAACCCGGGCTACGGGAGAAGTCCCAAATGCTTCCTCTCCATCACTCTGTCGAGAAAGGTCAAGAGACGTCTTTACCACATTCTGCGCTTTCTTGGAAGTAAGTAATGCAATTACCATTACTAAGCCAGCAGCAATTAAAAAATACCAGGGAGTTTTAGCAGGTCCCAGCAAAGACGTCATAAGCAATGCTTCCGGATCAATAGATCCCCCATAGGAAGTAAAATCGAGATAAGCGGAGAATCCGGCCAATGGAACGCCGATAAAATTAACTAAATCATTCCCGGCAAAAGCAAGTGCAAGGGCAAATGTTCCGAGTAGAACAATTATCTTAAATACATTTATTTTTAACCAATGCAGTACTTGCATCAATATTGTAAAACCAATAAAGCAACTCCAGACAATAAATGAAGTATTATTATGAACCCAATCTTTCAGAGCCCCACTCATAAAAGTGGTATCTTTCAAACCTTTTATGAGCATAAAATAAAGGATTGAAGTAGCAGCAATACCTCCAAATACCGCAACGAAATATTTCATCCGGGGTTTGTAATTAAAGGTAAATAAAGTACGGGAGAGAAATTGAGCTACCGTCCCAAAGAAAAAAGCAATAGCTACGGAAACAAAGATTGCCAAAATAACGGTTAGCGCTTTGTCTGTATTGAGCAAGTCTCCAAACTGCAGGGCTCCATCAGTGTTTATAATTTTGATGATTGCAAGAGCTACAGTTCCGCCTAATAGTTCAAACACCAATGAAACCGTAGTGGAAGTAGGCATTCCAAGAGAATTAAAAATATCAAGCAGCACGACATCGGTCAACATCACTGCCAACAGAATACACATGATCTCAGAAAAATAGAAATACTGAGGTTGATAAATACCATGCCTCGCCACCTCCATCATTCCATTGGAAAGAATTGCTCCTGCAAAAATACCTACAGCAGCAATAATCATAATTGTTTTGAAAGATGCTGCTTTTGATCCAATTGCAGAGTTAAGAAAGTTGACGGCATCATTACTAACGCCGACTGACAGATCAAAAATTGCTAATATAAAAAGGAAAATAACAATGAATAAATAGAATGTTTCCATGAAATATTTTTTAAACTGCGGCAAAGATAGATACAGGCATTTTAACATGTGTTACAACCATATTACAATGATGTTACATACGAAATATATATTACAAATTGAATACAACTCTTATATTAACAAGATTATCATATATTTGCAGTAATTTACATACTGTATTAATCTTAGTTTTAAAATTATGAAAACGTGTTTGCTTTCTCTTTTACTGCTCCTTTCTTATTGTTTTACATCCGTGGCACAGTCCGTACTTCCTAAAGAAGATAATTCCATCCGGATCTTATCGTACAATGTTCGAAATGGGAAAGGAATGGACAACACTACCGACTACCAACGGGTAGCGGATGTTATTAACCGTATAGCTCCAGACGTAGTCGCCGTGCAGGAACTGGACAGTGTTACTCAGCGTAATAATGGTGTTTATAGTCTGGGTGAATTGGCACAACGTACCTTGATGCATGCAACTTATGCTGGATCAATAGACTATCAGGGAGGAAAATATGGCATCGGCATGCTTTCTAAAGAGAAGCCCGTAAGCTATAAACGCGTACCCCTTCCCGGCAGAGAGGAAAAACGCTCGTTGCTGTTGGTTGAGTTCGCCGATTATGTGGTTTGTTGCACCCATTTTTCTCTTACGGAAGAGGATCAGCAGGCCTCGGTGGAAATACTTGTTACGGCTCTGGAAGGAATACGTAAGCCTGTCTTTCTGGCTGGAGACATGAATTCCGAATACGACTCGCAGGTTCAGGCTGCCATGCGAATAAACTTCACAACGTTGAATAATCCAAAACAGTTCACCTTTCCATCGGATAAACCCAAAGAATGTATCGACTTTATATATCAGCTTACTAATGGCAAGAGTTGTACCGTGCTGAATAGACATGTAATTGCAGAGCCTGTAGCATCAGACCATCTTCCGCTTTTTGTTGACATCCGTTTTCCTGCGAAAGCATCGGATATTTTGAGAACAACTCCTTTCCTGCAAAATCCGGTAGGTAATGGAATTACTGTATCGTGGATGACAAATGTTCCTACGCACAGCTGGGTGGAATACGGAACAGACGCAAAGCTGGGGTTGACGCAGCAGACTGTTGTTGACGGACAGGTGATTGCAAATAATAAGCATCACAAGATTCGTCTAAATAACTTGAAACCGGGAATTACCTATTATTACCGTGTCTGCTCGCGTGAAATTACTTTATACGAGGCTTACAAAAAGGAATTTGGAGAAACTGCTTACTCCGAAATTCAATCGTTCACTCTTCCCCGAAATACAGAAAGTGATTTTACGGCACTTATCTTTAATGACCTTCATAAAAACAAAGATCTAATGGATAAGTTGAGTAATGTGGTGAAGGATATTGATTACGACTTTGTATTCTTTAACGGCGACTGCATTGACGATCCGAAGAATGAAGCACAGGCTGTAGATTTTATCTCCTATATAAACAGAAAGGTTAAAGCCGACAGGTTGCCGGTTTTTTTCCTCCGCGGCAATCACGAAATCCGGAATGCATACTCCATTCAGCTGCGTAACCTGTTTGACTATGTGGGTGACCGTACTTATGGGGCATTCAACTGGGGGGATACCCGTTTCGTAATGCTGGATTGCGGAGAAGATAAGCCAGATTCAACATCGGTTTATTACAATCTGAACAATTTTGACGAACTTAGAAAAGACCAGGCGGCGTTTCTACAGACCGAATTGGCGGGTAAGGCATTCCGAAGTGCTGCTAAAAGGGTCTTGATTCATCATATTCCGATTTATGGAATGAAAGAAGAGCGCTTTAACCCATGTCTTGAATTATGGGGAAAAGCATTGACCAAAGCTCCATTCAACGTGGCCATCAATGCGCATATGCATCGTTTTGCATGGTATCCCAAAGGTGCGGCCGACAATAATTTCCCGGTAGTGGTAGGCGGAGGTAATAATGCTTCCACCGGAACCGTTATGATTCTCCGCAAAAAAGGGAGTGAGCTTTCGCTTGAAGTACTGGACGCTGCGGGCAAAGTATTACGAAAAGAGATACTGTAACTGCAAAGTATTAAGCATAATATACAAATGATAATGTACAGAATATAATGGCATCCATGTAACAGATTTATTTGGATTTATGCTTACTTTTGTAATCTAAAAAGGAATAAGAGGCTTCAATTGGGTAGCTTATATAGACTATGATACAAACAGAGCAGATATTTAAGAGCTTCGGTCCCCTTACAGTTCTAAAGGGGATCGATCTTTCTATAAAACCAGGGGAAATCGTTTCCATTGTAGGTCCAAGCGGTGCGGGGAAGACTACCTTGCTGCAGATTATCGGGACATTGGATTCTCCCGACTCGGGAAAACTTACCATTAATGGCGTAGAAACCAGTAAACTGAAAGAAAAGGAGTTGGCTGCTTTCCGAAACCGGAACATTGGTTTTGTTTTTCAGTTTCACCAGTTGCTACCCGAGTTTACGGCTCTCGAAAATGTAATGATTCCGGCACTTATTGGAAAGGTAAAAGCCGGTGATGCAGAGAAAAAGGCCAAAGAGATGCTCGATTTTCTTAAGCTTTCGGATCGGATGACACATAAGCCGGCCGAACTCTCCGGAGGCGAAAAGCAACGGGTTGCCGTAGCAAGGGCGTTAATCAATCATCCGTCAGTGATCCTGGCTGATGAACCTTCGGGAAGCCTGGATTCGCACAACAAGGAGGAGCTGCATCAGCTGTTCTTCGAACTGAGAAAGGAATTTAATCAAACATTTGTAATCGTTACCCACGATGAGCAGCTGGCAGCCAATACGGATCGGGTGATTCATCTGATTGACGGAGTAATTCAACATTAACAAGACCTATCATTGATATGACCGAACAAAACAGAGCTACTTTTGGAAGTAAATTAGGCGTTATAATGGCGACCGTTGGTTGTGCCGTAGGTTTAGGAAATATATGGCGATTTCCATATATGATAGGACAAAATGGTGGAGCCGCATTTCTTGCCATTTACATCATTTGTATCATTTTGCTTGGATTACCGGTAATGCTCTCGGAGTTCTTTATTGGCCGATACACAAGAAAAAATGCAGCCGGGGCATTTAAGGTGCTTGCTCCCGGTACCAAATGGTCGTTAATCGGATACAACGGTGTGCTGGCTTCGTTTCTGATTCTAGGTTTTTATTCGGTCGTGGCAGGATGGACTTTGGAATATATAATGCAGGCTGTTACAGGATCATTAAGTGATAAGGCTCCGGAAGCATTTGCACAGGACTTCAAGCTGTTCAGTACCGAAATTTTCCGACCAATCTTATGGACCGTAACTTTTATCGGACTCACTCATTTTATTGTTGTCTCTGGGGTTAAGGAGGGTATTGAACGCACATCCAAAGTAATGATGCCCATTCTTTTCTTAATATTACTAGCTTTATGTATCCGTTCGGTAACTTTACCCAATGCTTCTGAAGGTCTTTATTTCCTGTTTAAGCCCGATTTCAGCAAGATAACTTCGGCTGTAGTATTAAGTGCTATGGGACAGGCATTCTTTTCATTAAGCATCGGAATGGGGTGTCTCATTACCTATTCATCTTATTTCTCGAAAGATACCAAAATGCAAATTACAGCTTTACAGGTAACCATTCTGGATACACTAGTGGCTGTAATGGCTGGTATTATGATTTTTCCTGCTGTATTTAGCTTTGGGATCGCCCCAACTGCCGGCCCGGAACTTGTATTTATTACCTTGCCCAATATATTTCAGCAACTTCCCATGGGAGCAATCTGGTCGCTTGTTTTCTTCTTACTTCTTGCCTTGGCAGCCCTAACCTCAACGATATCACTTCATGAAGTGGCCACTGCCTATGTTCACGAAGAGTACCAGATAACACGGACAAAGGCTGCATGGTTTGTGTCCGGAGGCGTAATGGTGTTAGGGATTCTTAGCTCATTGTCGATCGGCATCTGGAAAGAATATACTTTATTCGGACTTACCTTTTTCGATTTACTGGATTATTTAACTGCGAAAATAATGCTACCTTTTGGAGGGATGCTTATTTGTATCTATTTAGGGAACAGGGTAGACAGGAAAATTTTGAAGGAAGAATTAACCAACAAAGGCACAGTTCCTTTTTATTTTTTCAATACGTATGCATTTTTTATGAAATACATTGCCCCGATTGCCATCGGAATGATTTTCCTGAATGAACTCGGAATCATTCAATGGCTGATGGGATAGTGGATCCTTTTATTCAATAATCAAAACCTATCTATTTACTTTATATGTGGAAAGACTATTTGTATTTTTCTAAAGGAGAAAGGAGAGCCTTGCTTATTTTAGTGGGGTTGCTCTCCGTATCACTGGGGTTGCTGATCTTTACAGACAGCCCCCGGACCGAAATCGAAGAGCCGCCCTATTCGAAGCAGCCGATGAGCTATGAAACAAGCAAGCAGCAGGACAAACCAGACCTATCTGACCCAATGAAAGCGGCAGACTCCCCAAATTCAACCCCGCAGGTACGTTATCCGAAACAGTATAAATCTTATGTGGCTGACAAACCGGGAAAATATGAAAATAAGCAGCAGAAATATCCCTTGGGCACAGTTGTCGATTTAAACAAGGCAGACACAAGTGAGCTTAAATGCATTCCAGGCATAGGCAGTACCTACGCAACGCGTATAGTAAAGTTTCGTAACTTACTGGGAGGATTTTACTCCGTAGCACAGCTTAAAGAAGTATATGGCATTGACGAAGAAAAGTTTGACACCCTGAAAGAGTGGTTTACTGTTAACGAAAATACACTTAAACAACTGTTGGTGAATCAACTCCCGGAAGACTCGATACGCAAGCATCCCTATATTGATTACCGGCAAGCAAAAGTATTAGTCCGCTTACGAAAGAAAATCGGGAAGCTATCCGGCTGGGATAATTTACTGTTGTTGGAAGAATTTACAGAAGCCGACAAGTCCAGACTTACCCCCTATCTTTCGTTCGATTAAATGCCAATTATTCCAACATTTAACTTTTGGGAGCATATATAAGGCTGAACGACTGGGCCGGATCAAATACCTCATTGGCTACTGCCAGCATCTGTTCTGCAGTAATCTTATCAATCCGTTGGAATACTTCAGGCAAGGTGTCGTATCGGTTGTAATGAAGAAAACTTTTCCCAAGTCCCAGGAAGGTGCCCTCCTTATTATCACTGGAAACGCCTAATTGTCCCACCAGCTGCTTCTTAGCCGAAGCAAGTTGGGATGTAGTCAGTTTGTTATTGCGTAAACGCTGAATTTCCTGGTTTACCAGCCGGATACTCTTCTCCATATTTTTGGGGTCGGTCCCAAAATAGATGTTATACAGGCCAGTGTCGGTGTAAGTGGTCACATTTGATTCAACATTGTAAACCAACCCATGCTTTTCCCTCAGCACCACATTAAGGCGGCTGTTCATTCCCGGTCCGCCCAACAGATTGTTTAGCAGAAACAAGATTGTACGACGGTCGTCGTACATACTGTACGATCTCCCCCCCATTAATACATGTGCCTGATAGGTATCTTTATGAATTTGCCTGCTTACCGGCAGATACGATTGAGGAGCAATTCTTTTTTTCTCGGAAGATAGATGAGTAAGCTTACCCAGCTCCTCTTCGGCCATTTTAACGATACGTGAAAACTTTGTCCTGCCCATTGAGAAAAACACCATTGAATCTGCCGTATAAAAACGTTCCACAAATGAACGTCCGGTTTCAGAGGTAAAACGAGTCAGAGATGCTTCGTCTCCAAGTATGTTATGCCCCAAGGCATGGTTCTCGAACAAAAGATTCTCAAACTCATCAAAAATCAATTCAGACGGATTATCCTTATATGAATTAATTTCATCCAAAATTACATCTACCTCCTTCTCTATTTCTTGTTTAGGGAATTGTGAATGCTGGATAAGATCGGTTATAAGTTCGAACGCCCTGCCGTAATGCTCTTCCATAAAAACAGAATACACAAAGGTCTCCTCCTTCGTTGTGTAAGCATTCAGCTCTCCTCCCACATTCTCCATCCGGTTTAAAATATGCCAGGATTTACGCTTAAGCGTACCTTTAAAAAGCATATGTTCAACAAAATGGGCCATTCCAAACTCGTCGGCACTTTCATCCCTTGTACCGGCATTGATGGCAAGGCCACAATACGAAACAGGAGATTCTACGGGAAGATGGACGATCCGGAGACCATTGGAAAGGACATGAGACAAGTAATTCATATTTTTTCTTCACTTTATAATAGCAGGCAAAATTAAAATAAATACTTTTGCAAATCGATTGATTTTGGTAATATTGTAAAAAATAAGAAAGTAACTATGGTAATTGAAGATATTTCGTCTATCCTGAGACAGGAAGCAGAAGCAGTGCTTAACATCCCGGTGGTAGCCGAATATAATGAAGCTGTAACACTGATTGTGGAGTATGTACATAACCGGAATGGAAAGCTGATAACCAGCGGAATGGGTAAAGCCGGACAAATCGCCTCCAATTTGGCAACAACTTTCAGTTCAACAGGCACACCAGCTTTCTTTTTGCATCCAAGTGAGGCTCAGCACGGCGATTTGGGAATTGTTCGCGACAATGACATTATGTTGCTTATATCCAATTCGGGGAAGACAAGAGAATTGATTGAACTTACGAGACTTACCCTTGGTCTGGCTCCGTACATGAAATTTATTGTTATTACAAGCGATCCGGACAGCCCTCTTGGGAAAGAAGCCACCATCTGTCTGCCAACAGGGGCACCTAAGGAAGTTTGTCCTCTGGGACTTACACCCACAACTTCAACTACGGTGATGACGGTTATAGGCGATATTCTGGTTGTGAATACAATGAAAAGAATCAATTTCAGCAACAAGGACTATGCCAAGCGTCACCATGGAGGGTATCTGGGATCTAAATCCCGCGAGCAGAGTCTGAAAGAATAGTATTCAGATCCATATAGTAACACTATGAGAAAGGTAATTGGAATCGGAGAAACCATCCTCGATATTATTTTCAAAGAAAATCAACCCTACAAAGCCGTTCCCGGTGGTTCTGTATTTAATGGGTTGATCTCTCTTAGCCGTCTGGATATACCTGTTTCATTCATCAGCGAAATTGGGAATGATCATGTAGGAGACATTATTGCTGATTTTCTGAAAGAAAACAAGATTTCCACCGATTATGTAGACCGGTTTCCCGATGGTAAAAGTCCGGTTTCCCTGGCCTTTCTTGATAATGACAACAATGCGAACTATATCTTTTACAAAGATTATCCTAAGCAACGTCTGGACGTGCCGCTACCTCGCATCAACGAAGATGATATTTTTGTTTTCGGATCTTACTATGCGCTCAATCCGGTACTAAGAGAACGTATGGTCGAATTTCTGCAATATGCCAAAGAAAGAAAAGCGATTATCTATTATGATCCTAACTTTCGCAAAGCACATGCACACGAAGCCATCAGGCTTATACCAACCGTTCTGGACAATCTTGAGTATGCCGATATTGTTCGTGGATCTGACGAAGACTTTCACAACCTGTTCAGCAAAACAGAATCAGCACATATCTATGAAGAACATATAAAGTTCTACTGCCATGATTTTATAACCACACATGGTCCTCAGGGAGTCAATCTGTTTACGGACCGCTTCAGCCATCATTTTGACTCGAAACCAGTCGTGCCGGTAAGCACAATCGGTGCCGGGGATAATTTCAATGCTGGAATCATCTACGGCTTACTTAAATATGACATACGACATCAGGATTTAAAAACACTCGACAAAGAGACCTGGAGTAAAATAATCGGCTGCGGGATAGACCTGTCGACCGAGGTATGCCAAAGTTATAACAATTACATTTCGAGGGAATTTGCGCATAGCTATACCCAACAGTCTTAAATATCTTTAACCCCAGCACTATGAGCTTGATTTTTTGTTATCTTTGCCTTATAGCTAGGGAAAAGATGTTAGTAAAAATTTTATCCATATTTATCTGCACAGCTGCTTTTACAGCCTGCTCCTCAAATGCACCCGAAATACGGGCGCTTTGCTTACGTGATGATATCGGTAATTACGTTATCAAATGGGAAAGCAATCCTCCGATGCAAGGGAATGTAAAACTTTTTGTATCAGACAACCCAGATAATTTCAATATAAACACTCCTGTTGGAAATGTAAACATCAACGATGGGGTAACAACCTACATTACCAACGACAATATGACAAGAAAATACTTTATGCTTTCATTCAACGATAAAGTATATCAGATTGTAGGCTCAAGGGGTGTTGTTATGGACAGCATACAAAACCTTCGGGACCTTGGAGGCTATACCAACAACCGGAATCTCACTACCCGATGGGGAAAAATATATCGAAGCGGCAAGCTTTCAAGATTAAGCGAATGGGATTCTATCCGGCTTAACAACCTGGGAATTAAAACCATCATCGATCTGAGAGGTACGGATGAAATTCAAAAATCACCCATACTCTACAAGAAAATAAAGGTCGTTAATATACCAATTCCTACAGTTGATGAAGATCATATAAGCAGACTCATAATGGAAGGCAGAATGCGGAAAGGCGATGCCATTCTTTTTCTTCAGGATATGTATTTACAATTTGTTGAAGGGAACAGTAGCCAATATGCTTCGGTTATGGAGCAATTACTAAATAAAGAAAATTATCCGGTGCTTATTACCTGCTCACTTGGCAAAGACAGATCGGGCTATGTTTCGGCATTGATCCTGGCTTCGCTGGGAGCTTCCGAAAGCACTATACTAAAAGACTATACATCGAGTAACGACTGTATGGATATAACCAAAATTGCTAAAATGGCCAACGGTCTGAATTCGGACGCACAGGAAACATTTACGGCATTGCTCAATGCCGATGAAGCCTACATGGATCTGGCTCTGAAGAAAATCAGAAAAGATTATGGTTCGATGGATAAATACCTTGAAAAGGAAATAGGAATGGATGAAAAGAAACGGGAAAAACTCAAAGAAATAATGTTATACTAGCGTGAATTCGAATAATTTACGTACCTTTGCAGGCTCAGATTAATTATATATATAATCACTTATCACATTTTGAAAACATTCGAAGAATTAGGAGTTGCCGCACCGATTTTAAAGGCAATTCAAGAGATGGGCTACGAATCGCCCATGCCCGTACAGGAGGAAGTGATTCCTTTCTTACTGGGAGAAGACAACGACGTAATTGCATTGGCACAAACAGGAACAGGTAAAACGGCAGCATTTGGCCTTCCTATTCTACAGAAAATTAATGTATCCGAATATCAACCACAAGCTCTCATTCTATGTCCGACGCGTGAGCTTTGTCTGCAGATTGCAGGCGACCTGAATGACTATTCAAAATACATTGACAATTTAAAGGTTCTTCCCGTTTACGGAGGATCAAGCATTGAAAGTCAGATCAAGGCTTTAAAGCGCGGGGTACACATCATAGTAGCCACTCCAGGCCGTTTATTAGACCTTATGAACCGTAAAACGGTTGATTTGGGAACTGTTCGTTCTGTCATCATGGATGAGGCGGACGAAATGCTCAATATGGGCTTTACTGACAGCATCAATGCTATTCTGGCTGAGGTTCCGGCCTCAAGAAACATGCTTTTATTCTCAGCTACCATGCCTCAGGGAATTGCAAGTATTACTAAAAAATACATGCATAATCCAAAAGAGATTGTGATTGGGAATAAGAATGAAGGAAACAAGAATATACGTCATGTTGCTTACATTGTTCACGCACGGGACAAATATCTTGCATTGAAACGTATTGCGGATTATTATCCCAACATCTATGGTATAATTTTCTGTCGTACACGTAAAGAAACACAGGAAATTGCAGATAAGCTCATTCAGGACGGATACAATGCCGATTCATTGCATGGAGAATTAAGTCAGCAGCAACGTGACTACGTAATGCAAAAATTTCGTGTAAAGAACATCCAGTTATTAGTTGCAACAGACGTGGCTGCTCGCGGATTGGATGTTGATGATCTTACTCATGTAATCAACTACGGCTTACCTGACGAAGTGGAATCGTACACGCACCGTAGCGGTCGTACCGGTCGTGCAGGCAAAACCGGGATTTCTATTGCAATCTGTCATATCAAGGAAAAAGGCAGAATACGAGACATCGAACGGATTATCAACAAAAAATTTGACAAGGGTGAAATGCCTTCAGGTCAGGCTATCTGTGAGAAACAGTTGCTTAACCTGGTAGATCAAATTGAGAAAGTGAAAGTAAATGAAGAGGAGATAAGTCCGCTTATGCCTGCCATTTACCGTAAGCTGGAATGGTTGGAAAAAGAGGACATCATCAAGCGTATGGTTTCACTCGAATTCAACCGTTTAATCGATTATTACAAGGATGCACAGGAGATTCAGGATGTAACAGACGACCGCTTCTCACGTAAGGAATTTGGCGAAGGAGATCGTGGCGGACGCCGTGTGTCATTGGCTCAGGAAGGCTATTCAAGATTATTCCTTAATTTCGGAAAAACAGATGGATTATATCCGAATCAGCTGATCGAACTAATCAACAAATGTGTTCCGGGTAAAGTGCAAATTGGAAAAATAGATTTACGCGACAACTTCTCCTTCTTTGAGGTAGAATCGGCCGAAGCAAACCGTGTAATTCAAAGCATGTGCGGTTTTGAAATTGAAGGCAGACGTATCTCTGTAGAACCTGCACAGGGAAAGAAAGAAGGTGGTGACAGAGGTCCCCGCGGTGGAGGAGAATACAAAGGCAGACGGGATCGTAAAGATTTTGGCGACCGCAAAGAGTATGGAAGCCGCTCTTCTTACGGAAACAGAAGAGAAGAGAGTGGCGACAAACCCTGGAGACGGAACAGTGAAGACAGAAATTCACGCAAACCGAGCAACAGCAGATACCGTCGGTAAAAAAACATTTTCTATAAAATAAAGATAGCCACCTGTTAATTCTCAATCAGAGAATTTGAACAGGTGGCTATTTTACGTTAAACAGGCAGCTTTATAAAGCCTATTTCACTAGTTTTAGTTCGTTGATCAGTCGAGGACATTTACCCCATTTGTCGATCATAAACAATACATAGCGGATATCTACCGAAATGGTTCGCTGTAATTCCGGTTCGAAAGCAATATCTCCACTCATAGCTTCCCAGTTTCCATCAAATGCAAGTCCTATCAGACGGGCGTTTTTATCAAAAACCGGACTACCCGAGTTTCCTCCGGTAATATCGTTATTGGACAAAAAGCAGAGATTCATATCTCCATTGCCATTGCCGTACTGGCCAAAATCCTTACGTTTAAGTAAGTCTAAAATCTCTGGTTGCACCCAGAATTCATCACTTTTAGGATCTTCTTTTTCAAAAACACCTTTGGTGGTTGTATAGTAAGTATACCATGCAGCATCGTAAGGTTGGTAGCCTCCCACTGAACCATAGCTTACACGCATGGTAAAATTAGCATCAGAAGACAGAGCCTTATCGGGATACATTTCCTTAAGTCCCGCAAAATACAAGCGTTCCCCTTTCGCTATATCGAATTGGGTCTCACCCAGGAACTGCTGCATCTCAAAAAGAGAAATCAGTACCGAAAGGCTTAATTTGTAAGCAGGATCTTGCTTTAACTTTTCATATTTAGCCGGATTTTTAAGAGCTTCAGCTACCTTATTAATAGAAGTAAATGAAGTTTTCTTAAATAAATCTGCAGCATAACGGGCATAGTCACCTTTGTACTTTTTATCGATAGAAGGATAAATATCGGGCAGATATTGAGCAGGCACACGCTTTTTAACCACCTCCATCATTGCTCCCAGGACTTTCTGATCTAAAGAAGCTTCATAATCCTTGAAGAAATCTTTAATCTGATTTTCTAAGATATAGTCTATTTCTTCGGGTGTTGAGTTCTGTACATCTACCGATTGAACCATCCGGGCTAACTTAATAATTTCTGCACCTCCGGCGAAAGCCTCGCTTAAGTAGGTTGCAATCTGACGATATTCATTACTTCCTGTATATCCTTTTTCAAGCAGAGTCAGCACTTCTCCATATTTTTCCTGACGTTGAGGAGACTGCGCAACCCAGGCAGCAAATTCCTTTTCCTGTTCTTGTTTACGCTCGAAAACATTCAGGTTAGCCAATCCACGGTTCATTCCGATTGAATTTTTCCAATAATTGGAACTTCCCTGATATTTAGAAGCATACTTGATTCGTACAGCATCACTTGCCTGCATAGCCTCTTTCCAGATATCCTGCTTGATTTCGCGAACTTCAATACGAGGCTTATTACTATTTTCAACACGTTGCTGTACGCCCCATGAACACAAATATCGATCAGTGCTACCCGGGAAACCAATGGTCATGGCATAATCCTTATCCTGATACCCTTGCAAAGAAACTTCAGGTACGTAACGAGGCTTGTATGGCTTATTTCCAGCCGCATATTCGACCGGTTCATTACTTTCCGAAGCATATACCCGGAAAACAGAGAAGTCGCCTGTATGACGCGGCCACATCCAGTTATCCGTATCTCCTCCAAATTTACCTACAGAGCTGGGAGGAGTAAACACCAGACGAACATCATTAAACACATCGTATACCTGCATGTAATAAACATTGTTATTATAATAGGGATATACCTCGGCATACTGTGTTGCGTTATTACCCACAGAATCACACAAAACATTGCTGATTGAATCTGCAGCCTGAATACGTGCTACCTCATCAGTAATTGTATCAATAACAGCCATAATGCGGTCTGTAACATTGATTGTTTTCTTCAGGAATTTAACGGACAGTCCCGGAACCGGGAGTTCTGCCTCCTTGGTTTGAGATACAAATCCATCTTTCAAATAATCATGTTCAACACTACTAAGGCTTTGGATAGAACCAAATCCACAATGATGGTTGGTAAAAATCAATCCCTCCTCTGAAACAGCAATACCGGTACAGCCACCACCAAAAATGACCACTGCCTGGCTTAAACTAGCCTGTTCTTCACTGTGTAAGCTGTCGTACGGAAGATTGAAGCCAAGCTCTTTCATCCGTTCCAGATTTTGTTTATTCAACTCATTTAGCAGCCACATGCCTTCATCGGCCCGTACACTGCTTACTGCAATAAGAAGCAGCAATAAAGGCCACAATCTTCTCATAAACGTCATTCTTTAGTTATTCAATTAGTAATTTAATATTCTTCATTTTAATTCTGGCGACCAACCATTCCCTTAGCTTATCCTGATCGGTTTTACTGATTTGTTTTGTGCTTTTAAGATAAACAAGCATCACAGTATCCTGTTTAAGACTATCAGTCTTCATTACAAAGGAACGAGAGAAGGAAGCCTCCTGAACGGTTGGAAATAATACCCGCATTTCAGGCAGAAGCTGCGATGTCAATAAGCCATAACTTTTATATTGGTCTAACGATTTCTTGAGGGAATCTATAGTGAAAGACTGTATACGAAGCACCTCTTCACTATTTTTATATAAATCCTGCAGAAGCAAGCTTTTCAATTCATTTACATCAGTCGCCTTTTCCCCAAACCCTTGTTCAACAATAAGTGAAGTTCCATCCAACCCATAGTTTTTCATTCGAAGTCGGGCGTTATCAATCAGCTCCTGAGGTACATGCTGACCAATAAACACAACTTTTATCTCCTGAGTATCTCTGGTCAGGGTAACCGATTTGCTCAACAATTGCGTATTAGGAAAGACCAGCTCCTGGTTTATATACCTTGTAACACGATCGTTAAAGTAACTGGTACGAATTAAATTATAGCTTAAAAACAGACTGGGGACCAATGTGAAAAATACGATTATGCCTACATAGCGGTGTACCGTTTTCTCTCTGGCCTTGTCAAGAAAAACTTTCTTGGGATATTTCAACACGCGAACTACCAGATAGGTTGCCACACTGATAAAAACGGTATTGATAAAGAAGAGATAAAAAGCACCAAAAAAGTAATACAAATTCCCGGTAGCTATACCGTATCCGGCAGTACAAAGAGGCGGCATCAACGCTGTTGCAATGGCAACCCCCGGAATAACATTTCCTTTGGATTTGGTAGAGCTGGCAATGATGCCTGCCAAACCTCCGAAAAAAGCGATAAGGACATCGTATACTGTGGGCTGAGTTCTTGCCAGCAATTCACTTTGCGCCTCACTGATGGGTGAAATCATAAAATAGAAAGAAGAGGTAATTACACTGAAAATGGTTGCTGTGGCAAAATTACGGAACGACCGTTTGATCATATCAAAATCAGATATACCCAATCCAACTCCAAAACCCATGATTGGCCCCATAAGAGGAGAAATCAACATGGCACCTATTATTACAGCTGTAGAGTTCGTATTGAGACCTAAAGAGGCGATAAACGTAGCAAAAATCAGGACCCAAAGGTTTGTTCCTTTGAATTCAATTCCTTTGCTAATAGTATCAATTGTTTCCAGTTCGTCTTCCTTATCCTGACGGACATCAAAATTCCGAACAAAAAAATCGGCTAACTTACTACGAAATACTCTTTTATCCATATCTCTCTATTTTAGAAAACGACCAATATAAGGAAGTTCACGCAAGGGTAAATCTCGCTTTATAACAAATGCTATAAACACTCCTAACAGTAACGTGCGGTACAGTAATCTGATTGCTTCAGAGCTAATCACCGGCAACATACCGACAGCGTATAGAATTCCTGCTGCCACAAAGTAAATAAAAGCAGACCGTAAATCATACTTAATTGGGAACTTCTTTTGGCCTACAAGATACGAGATAACCATCATTAACAAATTGCAGGCGAAAGAGGCCCATGCGCAGGCCATAAAGCCATACAAAGGGGCAAAAAACACGATGATGCAGACCGTAACCACACATCCCAATGTTGAAAAATAGGCACCCCATTGAGTCTGATCGCTCAATTTATACCAAAGAGACAGATTAAAATAGATTCCGAAGAATAGTTCTCCCAGCATGACAATGGGGACAACCTTTAATCCGGGGTAATAATCCGGAGCAACGAAATATTTTAAAATATCCAGATAAAACATAACCCCGAGGAAAATAAGCAGCGAAAAAATAATAAAATATTTCATTGCCTCCGCATAGGACTTTCGGTTGTCTTCACTTTTGTTTTTTGCAAAAATGAATGGTTCATAGGCAAAGCGGAAAGCCTGGGTGAACATAACCATGATAACTGCTATTTTAAAACATGCTCCATAAATTCCCAATTGTTCTGTAGCGTACACCTTGTCTTCGAACAGAAATGGAAACAATATCTTGTCGGCTGTCTGATTAAAGACTCCGGCCAATCCCAGAATAAGGATAGGTAACGAATAGCGAAGCATCTTTTTTAACAAGCTGGCATCAAAAGAATATGTAAAACCTCTCAATTCTTTTACCAACAGTAGTAAACACAATACAGAGCCTATCAGATTTGCAATAAATACATAGCCAACGCCATAATCAGGAATATAGAACCAGCTTATCAACGATGGATGATTCGTATAAATCCAGGGACATACCACTAAAAGAAAGATATTTAAAGCAATGTTCAGGAATATAATCAACAATCGGATAGAGGCGAATTTGATTGGACGGTTTGCATATCTTAAATAGGCAAACGGAATGGCAGTAAAGGCATCCAGTGAGACAATAAGGATAAGCATGGCGACATATTCAGGATGTTCGGCATACCCAAGTGAATTGCTTATCGGAAGTAAGAAGATCAATCCGGCTATTGTAAATAAAACAGATGTAAACCCTACGGATATAAGTGTTGTACTGTATACCTGCATCGGATTCTTGATCTCTTTTTTATTGATAAACCGGAAAAAGCCTGTTTCCATTCCATAGGTGAGCAGCACCAGTAAAAGGGCTGTCCATCCGTAAAGATTGGTCATAACACCAAATTCGCCTGTGCCTGCCAGAACCCGGCTGTACATAGGAACAAGAAGCCAGTTTAGCATCCTGCCTAATATACTGCTTAATCCATATACAGCTGTGTCTTTAGCCAGCCGTTTCATTCCTCCTGCCATAATTTTATAAAATCGTTCAGTCTGATTGTTTTTTCACCAGATTAGTGTTATTCGTCAAAAAGAAATCCCTGCGATGACCCCGGTTTACGTCCAAGATGGCGGTAGGCAAGTTCTGTAACTTCCCTGCCCCTTGGTGTCCGTTTAATAAAACCCTCCTTGATAAGAAATGGCTCATACACCTCCTCCAAAGTTCCAGGATCTTCGCCTAATGCAGTTGCGATGGTTGTTATGCCTACCGGTCCGCCACCAAACTTATCGATAATGGTAGTAAGCAATTTGTTGTCGATCTGATCGAGCCCATAGCGGTCTATATTCAATGCTTCCAGGGAATAACAAGCAATATCGCTGTCAATATTTCCATTACCTTTAACCTGGGCGAAATCTCTTACACGACGAAGCAGGGCATTGGCAATACGGGGTGTGCCTCTACTTCTGGATGATATTTCGCGGGCTGCATTCAGTTCGCATTTAACATTCAAAATATCCGCACTACGCAAAATAATTTTAGTCAGCGTATCCATATCATAATATTCCAAATGCATATTAATACCGAAACGGGCACGGAGGGGACTGGTAAGCAATCCGCTTCGGGTGGTGGCACCAACCAATGTAAATGGGCACAAATCCAGCTGAATCGAACGGGCACTCGGTCCTTTGTCAATCATAATATCGATGCGGTAATCTTCCATGGCCGAGTACAAATACTCCTCGACGACGGGACTAAGCCGGTGTATCTCGTCAATAAAAAGAACGTCGTTTTTTTCGAGGGAAGTAAGCACGCCCGCTAAATCTCCCGGTTTATCAAGCACAGGACCACTGGTCACTTTAAATCCTACACCCAATTCATTAGCCAGGATATTACTTAATGTCGTTTTTCCTAAGCCGGGAGGACCGTGTAACAACACATGATCCAGCGCCTCTTTACGCATGCGTGCAGCCATGACAAAGACTTTAAGGTTTTCAACCACTTTATCTTGTCCGCTAAAACTATCAAACGTTAACGGACGAAGTGCATTTTCATACTCCCGTTCGTTATCGTTTATGCGAGGTTCGCGTATATCAAAATCGTCTTCCATCATTTCCTTTTAACCAATTAACCTGCAAAGTTATAAATATGTACGATAAGACTCGTTAAAAATAAACAAAAAGGAGGTGTTTTTATCTACTATAATGGAGAGTAAGGGGATGTTTTGTAAACAATGAGAGACATCGGCGTTCGAATTTGGCAATTCAACAGCTCCTTTTTAAGGTTATCCTATACATTTGTATTTCGAATATCAATCACATGAGTAAAAACACGTAGTAGAAGAATGAAAATTAAGAAATTAATGACGGCTCTTTTAGCCACTTTCCTTGTAATGCATGGAGGTTTACAGGGACAAGTTTCAAAAAAAGAAAATCCACAAATGGAAAAGCGCATTCAGAAACTCATCAGTAAGATGACATTGAAGGAAAAAACCGGCTTGTTGCACGGCAATTCCAAGTTTTTTGTATCGGGTGTATCTCGTCTAGGTATCCCGGAATGGAGTCTTTCGGACGGCCCCCACGGTGTACGTGCCGAAATTAATCGTCACGACTGGGGGTATTCAAACTGGACGACCGACTCGGCAACCTATTTTCCTACGGGTACAGCTTTTGCTGCTGCCTGGAATCCCGAATTGGCCCGTCGTCGCGGAGAGGTTCTGGGTGAAGAAGCCCGGTTCCGTAAAAAAGATGTGCTTCTGGGTCCGGGAGTAAATATCATCCGGAGTCCGCTTGGAGGAAGGAACTTTGAATACATGAGCGAGGATCCGTACCTGAACGCCCGTCTTGCTGTTCCTTATATTCAGGGACTGCAGTCGCGGGATGTGGCAGCCAGTGTAAAGCATTACCTGGCAAACAACCAGGAAACCAACCGTACCACGGTCGATGTGCTTATGAGTGAACGTGCACTCCGGGAGATCTATCTTCCGGCTTTTAAAGCAGCAGTTGAAGAAGGTGGAAGTTACACCATCATGAATGCATATAATAAGTTCAGAGGAGATTGGTGTTCTGAAAATATCTATATCAACCGCACGCTGCTCCGTGATGAAATGGGATTCAAGGGGGTGACAATGACCGACTGGGGTGGCTCACACAGCACAGTTAAAGCTGCTTTAGCCGGCCTCGACCTGGAGATGGGTACCATGGTGGACGATTACAATCAGTGGTATTTTGCAGATCCTCTGATTGAGGCTGTAAAAAGCGGTGCTGTTCCGGAAAGTATTGTAGATGAAAAGGTGGCCAATGTATTGCGTGTGATGATACAGACCAATGTCCTGGACCCGAAGAAGCGTTTCAACAAGGCAAGCATGAATACCCCCGAACATCAGCAAGCCGCTTATCAGTCGGCCGTAGAATCCATTGTTCTTCTTAAAAATGAGAACAACCTGCTTCCGCTGGATGTGAATAAAATCAATTCCATCGCAGTTCTGGGTGATAATGCTACCCGATTGCATGCCAACGGAGGATTAAGTTCAGAAATCAAAGCATTATACGAAATTACACCGTTACAGGGAATTCAAAACAAACTGGGTGATAGAATAAAGATCAACTATGCGCAGGGATACGAAAAGCTATCAACCTTTGTGGAAGGCTCTAACAACGGACAGAATCCCGGAAATTTTAAAGGAGGAGGCGAACTGGACAAAGCCGTTCTCAAGGAGGCTATCGAGACTGCACGGAAATCGGATATTGCTATTATCTATGCCGGACTGAACCACGACTATGATACGGAATCGTCGGACAAACAAGGGTATGCCCTACCCTACGGACAAGTACAGCTTATCCAGGAGGTATGCAAAGTGAATCCGCGTACCATCGTGGTGATTATCGCCGGGTCGCCGGTTGATATGGCTGCAATAGACATCTGTGCTCCTGCAGTAGTTTGGGGATGGTTTAACGGTATGGAGGCTGGAAATGCCATTACCGATATTCTTACAGGAAAGGAAACTCCGACCGGCAAAATGCCTTTCTCAGTTCCGGTTTCGTTGGATCAGTCGCCCGCCCATGCATATAACAACTTTCCGGGTCAGGATCTGGTAGTTCGTTACGACGAAGATATTCTGGTAGGCTACCGATGGTTCGACACAAAAAAATTGCCTGTAGTATATCCATTTGGGTACGGATTATCCTATACATCCTTCGAATTCGGACAGATGAATACGGATAAAACAGAATATACTGTAAACGATTCCATTGAGGTGAGCTTTACCCTTAAAAACACGGGGCTACGTAAAGGGGCTGAAGTAGCACAGCTATACGTAAGTGATCCTGTTTGCTCGGTAATGCGCCCTGCGAAAGAGTTGAAGGCATTCGAAAAGGTATTCCTCAATCCGGGTGAAAGCAGGGAAGTTATCCTGAAAGTGCCAGTCGGCAGTTTTGCCTTCTGGAGTGAAGCCGAGAACAAATTTGTTGTGGAACCGGGAGAATTCATCCTTAGTCTGGCTACATCGGCACAAGACATCAAGCAAACTTTACGTATTCTGGTTAAGTAAAAAATATAGTCTGAAACTATAAAACAACGGCTCCCGGCAATCTTTACGAGATTATTCCGGGAGCCGTTTCTATTACTTTACCACCTATTTTCAATTTGAACTGTTCGGAAATTTTCAGAGATAAACCTCTTTGGATCCTATTTCCGTAAATAAAAGCGCTAGTTTCTCTATAACAGCTTTAGCATATCGCTCGCCCTTTTCGGGAGTCGATTTACGGGGATCTCCAATACCGGTGTCTGCAGAAACTTTACTCCAGTAACGAGGCAGCCATGCTATTTGAGCATTCAGCGAAGACAAAGCAAAAGGCTTAGAAGCCCCCTCACCCGCCTCTTCCAGGTTTACAAGCTCCGGATGATAATACATCATTACTGAAGTTTCCAATTCTCCGGCATGATCATCCTTATTTTCAAAGTAACCCTCCTGGGGAACTATACCATACCAATTGGTGATGGCAATCAGAAAATCGGGGAAATCGACAGACAAATCGCGAATCATGTTTTTGAAACTGTTTCCTCCATGCCCGTTTACAATTATCAGCTTCCGGATACCTTGTAAATGCAATGCGGCAACAACATCACCCAAAATAGCCCTTTGGGTTTCGTAACGTGCATGCAGACAAAACGGATAATCCCTCTGACCAGGGTTCTGGGAACCATACGTAACCGGAGGAAGCACCATACACCGTACTCCCGATTCACTAAATGCCTTTTCGGCTGCATCCACAGAAGTACGATGAGACAAGATACAGTCGGTAAGATAAGGCAAATGATAATTATGCGGCTCGGTAGCTCCCCAGGGAAGAATAGCCACATCATAAGAAAGATCTTTTACGCTACCGTAACAGGAAACAGACAAATCAATTTCTTTATTCATAATCAGCAAGTTTATTTCATAGCTTCACCTTGGCGATGAGCTTCCGGATTTTTCCCTCTCCAATTAGGGGAGCATGCGGATCTTCCGGGTACACAATCATAAATTCACCAGGTTGAAGATGTACAAATGTACTTGGTTTATCTGAATAAAGCGCACAATCGCCCTCTTTTTCGTATGGTTTTATTTCCTGTTTTAAATCTTCAATTACCTTCCAGCCAATAGTTTCGGCTCCTTCAAGCAGGATATGCACATCGATGTAGTCGCGGTGCAGCTCTAGTACCTGTTTCTCTGCCGGCACACATTCTGGATTCACATTGTTGATAAACAGGTTGTCGCCATCAATCACAATACGTCCCAGTTCGGCATGCAGAAGGTCGTTGTTCTTTACGTAATCAAAAAGCGTTTTGAATAGCGGATGAAGTGCCTCCACCCGGCTACTATTCGATAAATTGGATACAATCATTTTGTTGCTATTATAAAATGTTACGTATTATACTATTCCAGCATATTGTCTGTTTTGGGTCGTAAAAAGAACAGCTGAGCTGCCAGGGCAATAAAAACGATACCGGCCAGCATCGCAAATCCGGCACCCAAATTGCCTCCATCAGCCCACCGGCCAAGCAGGTCGGTTATAAATGCTCCGGCAAACACCCCCACCATATTCATCACCCCATAGGCTGTAGCACGATTTTTGGATGATACAAACTGGCAGAGAATAGGCATATTATTTGCATCAAACAAACCATATCCGATACCGAAACAAAGGGCTGCCCCCACTACGCTGATTAATCCACTTCCATATCCCAGCAGAAGCAGTGAAGGGATTGTCATGCCTAATCCGATGGCTCCGGTGTAAACCCTGCCACGTATATTTTTCTGTACCCATTTATCCGACAAGATTCCTCCGGCAATAACCCCTATAAAAGAGGATACGGCGATGGTAATAGTCGCAATGGGTCCAGCCTGCGACATGGGGATATTCAAACTGTCGGCAAAGAGTGTAGGCAACCAGTTCTTGGTAGCCCATCCCGGCAGACTTGGAGCTGCAAAGTAAAGCAGGATAATCCAGAAAGAAAGGTTTGAAAACAACATTCCCAGTCCTTTAAATAATGACTTCTTTTCTTTAGGCGAAGCAGAAGATTCTGTTTTAGTCTCTGCAAAAGAACTTTTTTTATCCTTCAGAAAAATCATTAACAGGAGAGCATATACAATTCCAATAATCCCAAACCAATGAAAGGTGGTGTTCCATGAGAATGCAGCTGCTACGGTTGCCCCGAATCCTCCGATAGCCTGCCCGGTATACAAACCGGTCATATGTATCCCAACGGCCAGCGACCGTGATTTACCAGTATGATAGTCGGCAATCAACGATAATCCGGCTGGAATATAAAGAGCTTCACTAACTCCCATCAGTGCCCTGAGCCAATAAATCTGCTGAAACGTTTCCGCCTCACCCATGAGGGATGTAACAACCGACCAGACAAATAAACTTCCAACAATTAACCATTTTCGGTTCATACGGTCAGCAATGATTCCTGAAATCGGACTCATCAATCCGTAAATCCAGAGAAATACAGCCATTAACCGGCCAAAATTAGTAGCCGATTGTAATTCTATAATATCAACCTGCATGGCAGATTTCATTGTAGATAACATTTGTCTATCCATGTAATTTAGTAATGCAACCCCCCAAAGCATCGCAACTACAAGCCATGGATAAATGTTTTTGTTTTTCATAATACCGTGTTTTATAATTAGAAGTCACAAATTTATAAATGTTTTTCTATAAACAACCAATAATAAATAAATATTTTTATTATATTAACCCATATTTATAACAATACTATCGTAATGCAAGCTAAATGGGCATCTATTGGTTAATGTTGAGCAACCCCATTATATGTCTCAACTTTTCTTATATCTTTCGCGGAGAAAAGTATATACTTTTTGGTGAATAAGTATATACTTTTTATTCAAAAAGTACTAACAAATTTTACAACAAGGGATACATGTGACTCGCATGGAATAAGGCTTACACTGCCCAAATAATGGGTAATGAAATTAAGATACCCGGTTGCATCAGATTTCGGAACAGGGATACAAAACAGTTGCTGTCCTGCTCAATTCCGACAATTAATTTGCAATAATATCCTTCACTTCCTTCACTTTTCAATCTAAACAACTATATGTAAGTCACATAGGTGTCGAACGGATTTAATTATCCTTCACTTTTTCATGAATATCCTTCACTTTTCAGCTATTTTCCTTCACTTTATGTTTCATTTTACCCTTTATCCTTCATCCGGGAGGCGTCGGCTGACAAGAACATCACTTGTTTTTGATCTGCTTAACAGATAAAAACGCTTTTCTTTCTGTTTCCGGATAGTGCTCAATGGCATATCTTAACGAAGTGCGGGGCATCAGACTTGCATTACGCTCAAGAAAATCGGTAAGCGCAGACCGGTCTTTTTTTCCTACTTCTCGCAACATCCATCCAATAGCTTTGTGCATAAGATCGTGTTCGTGATTCAGTAACTTCCCGGAAAGAGCGAACGTATCCAGAAACTCGCCTTTACGTATAAATGCGATGGTCGAAACAACAGCGATACGTTGTGACCATAAGTGCTTACTCTCTGCCAGCTCATACAAGCGGGAGCGGTCTTTGTCCAAAAGGTAATTACCTACAATGTATGGACAGCTGATATCTACCAGGTCCCAGTTGTTAATATAATCGATATGATTCAGATAGAAGTCGTATAATACACCTCTTTGGAGCTCGTTGGCTTTTTTAAATTGTTCCACCAGAATAAGTAAAGCACAAAGACGGGCTTCGTGGTATTTACTTTGTATCAGCAGTTCGATTTCCGAAAGGGGTGTATTTTTGTTTGCCTTCGCGATGCTTCGTGTAAGCGGAACCACCAAGCCCAGAAAGAGATCTCCTTCTGCATACTGCCCTTCTCCGGTCTTGAAGAATCGCTGCAGGAACGACGCTTTTTCCGGATTTGCAACAGACAGCAGCTCTTGCAATATGAAAGTGGCTGTCATGGGCGTAATACGCGCGATACGGCACGGTCGCCTTCAAGAAAGCCAATTACATTATTGGCCACTGCACGGGCCATGGCAATGCGGGCATCCATGGTTTGGGTTCCGATATGAGGTGTAAGAACCACGTTGTCCATTTCCAGCAATTCGGGAAGCGGATAATCTCCGAACTCAAATACATCCAGTCCGGCTCCACGTATGATTCCTTCTTGCAGAGCCTTCACCAAAGCATGCTCGTCAACCAGCGGGCCTCTGCCTGTATTGATTAGGATGGCCGAAGGTTTCATCTGCTTCAATTCCGGTTCGCCTATAATGTGATACGTATCCTGGTTGTACGGAACATTTAACGATACGAAATCGGATTGAGCCAGCAACTCTTCCATTGACACAAAAGAAGCTCCCAGCTTTGTTTCTTCTTCGATATACAGCGGACGACGGTTGTTATATATCACATTCATTCCACAAGCACGGGCTCTTTTACAAAGGGCTTTGCCAATACGTCCAAGGCCAATAATTCCTAAAGTTTGTCCGGTTATCGAAACCCCGAGATTCTCAAGGACTCCCACTTTCATAGCCTTTCCCAACGCACGGAGTTTCCTGTCACATTCTGTAATCCGGCGGGCCGTATCCAGCATCAATCCCAAGGCAAGATTCGCGGTAGGAGCTGTAACCGGGTCGGGGGTGTTGGCTACTGTAAGACCCTTGGACAGGGCATAGGCAACATCAATATTGTTATATCCAACAGCATAATTGGCAATCAGTTTCAAGTTGACTCCCCGATCAATCAAAGCCTTGTCCACCGGAAAGTCAAACATGGAACAAAGTACATCGTATTGGGGTATCATTTCCGAAATTTCATCGTAAGAAAAATCCCGGCCATTGGGGAATGTCACCTCATATTTGTTTTCCAATTCGGTAAAACCCTCTCTGAACATATCGAATGTAACAAGTATCTTCTTCATATCGTTCGTTATAAATTCTTTACAGGCGCCAAATTTAAACAAAACAAATCCTTAATACAAAGAAGAATTACTACTTTTGTAGGTTAAAAGAGATTACTATGGTATTGAACTACATCTGGATCGCCTTTTTTCTTGTTGCCTTTATGGTGGCAATGGGCAAATTAATATTTGGCGGCGACGTAGCTGTATTTACAGATATAATTAACGCGTCTTTCGATTCAGCCAAAACCGGGTTTGAGATATCTTTAGGACTAACCGGTATCCTTTCGCTTTGGCTGGGGATTATGAAAGTTGGAGAGAAAGGCGGGGTTATCCAGCGCTTTGCAAAATTGGCTGCGCCGGTGTTCAGTAAACTTTTCCCGGGGATTCCTGCCGGACATCCGGCTACAGGGGCCATATTCATGAACTTTTCGGCCAATTTGCTGGGATTGGATAATGCCGCCACCCCCATGGGACTAAAAGCGATGCAGGAGATGCAGTCTTTCAATAAATCGAAAGATACGGCCAGCGATGCCATGATCATGTTTTTATGCATAAATGCTTCGGGGCTTACAATCATTCCCATAACCATCATGATGTACCGGGCGCAATTAGGAGCCGCCAATCCTTCGGATGTATTTCTGCCCATCCTGTTGGCAACATTTATCTCCACCCTTGTGGCAATCGTTACGGTGTGTTTGAAACAACGGATCAATATGTTGCAAAAGGAGCTGGTTCTCTTTTTCGGGGGACTTGCTCTTTTTATAGGAGGTATCATCTGGTACTTCAGTACGCTCCAGCAGGAACAGATATCGCTTTATTCGACGGTGTTCGCCAATACACTTTTATTTACTATTATCTGCGGGTTCCTGATAAGTGGAGTGCGCAAAAAAATAAATGTCTACGATGCGTTTATCGAAGGGGCAAAGGAGGGTTTTAAAACAGCGATAACCATTATTCCGTATCTTATAGCGATACTGGTAGGTATCGGTGTATTCCGTGCCTCCGGAGCGATGGACTTCATAATAGAAGGTGTTAAATTCGGGATAGGATCTATGGGTATCGATACCGAATTTGTTGGAGCACTGCCTACCATATTGATGAAACCGCTAAGCGGAAGCGGTGCCCGTGGGATGATGCTGGATGCAATGAATACCTATGGAGCCGATTCGTTTGTAGGCCGTTTGGCCTGCACTGCGCAGGGAGCCTGCGACACGACATTTTATGTGGTTGCCCTATACTACGGAAGCGTAGGTATCCGGCATACACGTTACACCGTACAGTGTGCTTTATTGGCAGATCTGGCAGGAGCCATTGCAGCCATCGTACTTGCTTATTTATTCTTTTCACACACTTAACAAAAATGGCAATAGCTTATTACGCGGAAGAGGTAAAACTTCCCGCTATAAAAAAGAAAGCGGTTGGCGACTGGATCAGAAAAGTGGCCTCGCTTTATGGCAAAAGAACAGGCGATATCAGTTACATCTTCTGTTCGGACGAGAAGATTCTGGAGGTTAACAAACAGTATCTTCAACACGATTATTATACAGATATAATCTCCTTCGACTATACTGAGGGAACTAAAATATCCGGTGACTTGTTTATTAGTTTAGATACAGTAAAAAGCAATTCCGAAAATTTCGGGACAGATTACACTGAAGAGTTGCATCGTATTATTATTCACGGCATATTACATCTTTGCGGCATAAACGACAAAGGGCCGGGTGAAAGGGAAATAATGACTCAAAAAGAAAATGAGGCACTGGCACTTCTCCCTGGGGAAGATAGGAAATCATAGCCTATAACTCTGTATTACAGATATTTACATGCATCAAACAGCAATCGCTTACTGATACAATAAAAGTTTATACAATGAATTTTAAATATGACGTAATTGTTGTGGGAGCAGGTCATGCCGGCTGTGAAGCCGCCGCTGCTGCTGCTAATATGGGATCCAGGACACTCCTCATCACAATGGATATGAACAAAGTCGCACAGATGAGTTGCAATCCGGCTGTGGGTGGTATTGCCAAGGGGCAGATTGTTCGCGAAATAGATGCCCTGGGCGGATATATGGGTATTGTTACAGACAATACGGCTATCCAATTCCGAATGCTTAACAGATCGAAAGGTCCGGCCATGTGGAGTCCTCGTGCCCAAAGTGACCGTGCCAAATTTATACAGGAATGGCGGGGAATTCTCGAAAACCTCCCCAACCTTTACATGTGGCAGGATACTGTGCGTGAGCTAATCGTAGAAGATGGCAGGGTATGCGGGGTAAAAACATATATGAATGTAGAGTTCAGGGCAGGTGCGGTAGTGCTTACCAATGGGACTTTTCTCAATGGACTGATCCATATCGGTCGCACACAATTAGGAGGAGGACGAATGTCGGAACCTGCTGCATTCGGATTAACCGAACAGCTGGTTAGCTTAGGTATGGAGGCCGGACGAATGAAAACCGGAACACCTGTACGAATTGACGGACGCAGTGTTCATTTTGAAGAAACAGTAGAACAAAAAGGAGAAAATGATTTCCATAAATTTTCGTACCTCGACTATAAACCCCGAAAGTTAAAACAGCTTAGTTGCTGGACGCTTTATACAAACGAATCTGTTCATGATGTACTGAGGAGCGGACTGGCTGATTCACCGATGTACAACGGACAAATCCAGAGTATAGGTCCGCGTTACTGTCCAAGTATTGAAACAAAGATTGTAACGTTTGCCGACAAAACGCAACACCAGCTTTTCCTCGAGCCTGAAGGGGAGACTACTCAGGAATACTACCTGAACGGATTCTCTTCTTCGCTGCCTCTCGACATACAATTACGTGCACTCAGAGAAATTCCGGCATTTAGGGATGTTCACA
Organism: Macellibacteroides fermentans; assembly: GCF_013409575.1. Taxonomy (NCBI): domain Bacteria; kingdom Pseudomonadati; phylum Bacteroidota; class Bacteroidia; order Bacteroidales; family Porphyromonadaceae; genus Macellibacteroides; species Macellibacteroides fermentans. The sequence continues at coordinate 588,099 of NZ_JACCCY010000003.1, forward strand.
TCTACCGCCCGGGCTATGCCATCGAATATGACTTCTTTATGCCTACCCAGCTGCATCATTCGCTGGAGACCAAACTCATCAAGAATCTTTTCTTTGCGGGTCAGATTAATGGCACAACAGGATACGAAGAAGCAGGGGGACAGGGTATCATTGCGGGGATCAATGCCCACATCGGATGCCATGGCGGGGATCCGTTTATCCTTGGCAGAGACGAGGCATACATTGGGGTTTTAATAGATGATTTGGTAACCAAGGGTGTCGACGAGCCTTATCGTATGTTCACATCACGGGCCGAATACAGAATCCTGCTTCGACAAGACGATGCCGATGTGCGGCTTACTCAAAAAGCAGCCGAAATCGGACTTGCCAAACAGGATAGGCTGGATCTGCTGAAAGATAAAGAGGCCCTGTGTGATATGATAATAAGTTTTGCAAACAACTACTCTATAAAGCCTCAATACATAAATCCTGGATTAGAAGCTTTAGAGGCTACACCCTTGAAACAAGGATGTAAACTTATCGACCTTATTACACGTCCTCAATTAAACATTAACAATCTGTCCGAGCTGGTTCCTTCATTCAGACAAGTTCTGGACAAGCTTCCGGAATCACGTAAGGAAGAAATTATTGAAGCAGCCGAAATACGGATTAAATACGATGGCTACATTCGAAGAGAACAACTGATTGCCGATAAAATAAACAGACTGGAACATATTAAGATTAAAGGGAAGTTTGTTTACAACGACATTCAATCGCTCTCGACAGAAGCCAGACAGAAGCTTACAAAGATCGATCCGGACACCATTGCTCAGGCAAGTCGGATTCCTGGCATTTCTCCAAGCGACATCAACATATTACTGGTTCTTTTAGGAAGATAATGCCGTTTTGTTCCACGTGAAACACATTGCAAAAAAAAGAAAAAGATGAATAAAACAGACACAAAGTTAGTAAGAGGGAATCTGGTTGATATTATTAGCAGGGAAATCTATGGGGCCGTTGTTACCATAAGCGATGGGAAAATATCAAAAACAGAAAGGACTGGGATAGTGGAATCTAACTATATTTTACCTGGATTTATTGATGCGCACGTACACATTGAAAGCAGTATGTGCACACCTCTTAATTTTGGAGCGGCTGCATGCAAGCACGGAACAATAGGGATCGTTGCAGACCCTCACGAAATTGCGAATGTATTAGGAGTTGAAGGAATCGATTTTATGGTAAACAATGCAAAAGAGGCTCCGTTTTATTATTGGATCGGAGTTCCTTCTTGTGTACCGGCAACCCCTTTCGAATCTGCAGGCGCGGTTATCGATGCTGCAACAACAGAAAAATTACTGAAACGCGAGGACCTTCATTTTCTTGCAGAAATGATGAACTATCCCGGCGTATTAAATAAGGACCCAGAAGTAATAGGAAAACTAAATGCCGCCAAAAGGGCAAACAAGCCAGTGGACGGACATTTTCCTACCGGAAACGGGAAGGCTTTGGAAGACTATATAGCCAATGGCATTAGTACAGATCACGAATGTGCCACCCTTGAAGAAGGTCGGGACAGATGCCGTAATGGTATGTTTGTACAGATCAGGGAAGGTAGTGCCGCAAAGAATTTCAATGCACTTCATCCATTACTGAAGGAATTTCCGGGGAAGGTAATGTTTTGCAGCGACGACATACACCCAAACACACTAATGGAACGACACATAAACGGCCTTGTAAAAAGAGCTGTCGGACTTGGGTATGATGTTTTCGACGTATTGCGCGCAGCGTCTTACAATCAGGCAAAGCATTATAGTATTCCGGCCGGGTTCCTGCAGGTTGGCGACAATGCCGATTTTATCATCACAGAAGATCTTTACAGCTTTACTGTAAAATCGACTTTCGTGAAGGGTGTTTGTATTTATGATGGCTCTAATGTATCATTTCCTGCAAAAGAAACCAGTCGCCCCAACCGTTTTGCTATAGATCCCATCACTGTATCCGATTTGGGAATTAAGGCAATATCAGATAAAATGCGGGTAATTGTTTGCAGTGACGGAAACCTGGATACTTTTGAAGAGATTATGGAGCCTACTACAAATGAGGGATATGCCGTATCTGATACTACCAAAGATGTTATTAAAATGGTTGTATTGAACCGATATCAGAAGGCAGCACCGGCTATTGGCTTCATAAAAGGAACTGGGATTAAACGTGGGGCTATGGCTCAAAGCATCACTCACGACAGTCATAATATCATTGCAATTGGAACTACAGATCGGGAGTTAGCCGATGCAATTAATGAAGTTATTATAAATAAAGGGGGTATAAGTGTTGTGAACGGAGAAGAGAAAGAAACTCTTTCGTTGCCTGTAGCAGGGTTGATAAGTCCCCTCCCACTCGATCAAATCGACATTCAATATAAAAAACTGGAATCAAAGATGGTGGAGCTGGAAACCACCCTTTCGTCTCTGCAGATGACTTTATCTTTTATGAGCTTGCTAGTAATTCCAGCAATAAAATTAGGAGATAAAGGTCTGTTTGATGGTAAAAATTTCCGTTTTACAAACCTGTTTGTATGACGAAGGAAAAGGAAAATAGGTTCTCTGCCTTGCTGGCTATACTTCCGGAGAAGCCAGGATGTTACCAATACTTCGATGAAAAGGGAACAATTATATACGTTGGTAAGGCTAAGAATTTAAAAAAGAGGGTTGGTTCTTACTTTAACAAAGAACATGATAATAATAAAACCCGGGTGCTGGTTAAACACATTGCAGACATAAAATATGTTGTAGTAGACACGGAGGAAGATGCACTTTTATTGGAAAACAACCTTATAAAGCAATTCAGACCCAGATACAATGTTCTGCTTAAAGACGACAAAACCTACCCTTCCATCGTAATAAAGAACGAGTATTTCCCTCGCGTGTTCCAAACAAGAAACATTGTGCGCGACGGATCCATATACTTTGGACCTTACCCATCTGTTTTTACAGCCAAGGTAATGCTTCAACTTCTTAAGGAATTGTATCCCATACGCACCTGCAAATACCCTTTAACACCCGAATCCATCGCACAGGGTAGATACAAAATATGTTTGGAGTATCATATCAAACGTTGTCTGGGACCTTGCGAAGGACTCCAATCCACCGAAAACTATAACAGAAACATTGCAGAAATTAAAGAAATTCTGAAGGGAAATATCGCTACAGTAAGTAAAATACTGTACGATGAAATGCAACAACTGGCCTCCGAATTAAAATTTGAAGAGGCACAAAAGATGAAGGAGCGCTACCTCGCCATTGAGAATTATCGATCCAAATCGACTGTTGTTACCCCCTCTTTACATAATATTGATGTTTTTTCCTTCGATGAAAACGAACGTTCTGCGTTCATCAACTATCTTCATATAGGTAATGGAGCTATTGTGCAAGCCTATACATTCGAATATAAAAAGCGTTTGGATGAATCGAAAGAGGAACTTCTGGGACTTGGTATCATCGAAATGCGTATGCGGTTTAAAAGTTCTGCCAGGGAGATTATCGTACCTTTCCTCCCGGACACAGAGCTGATGGAACAATATGCGTTTACAATACCTCAAAAGGGCGATAAGAGAAAGCTGCTGGATCTTTCCTTACAAAACGTTCGTCAGTTTAAGGTAGATCGTCTTAAACAAGCCGAAAAACTGAACCCGGAACAACGTACCACACGTATATTGAGTACCATTCAGAAAGATCTTCATATGCATGAATTACCCATGCATATTGAATGCTTCGATAACTCCAATATACAAGGGACAAATCCTGTTGCAGCTTGTGTAGTATTTAAGAAGGCAAAACCATCTAAGAAGGATTACCGCCATTTTCATATCAAGACTGTGGAAGGGCCTGATGATTTTGCATCCATGATTGAAGTTGTTACACGCAGATACACGCGTCTTGTAGAAGAAAACGAGCCTCTGCCTCAGCTAATCATCATTGATGGGGGTAAAGGTCAGTTAAATGCAGCTACTGAAGTGCTTCGAAGCCTGAACCTTCTCGGAAAAATCACCATTGTGGGACTAGCCAAACGATTGGAAGAGATATTCTTTCCCGGCGATTCAATTCCGTTGGTTCTGGATAAGAATTCGGAAACGCTGAAGGTTATCCAGCAATTAAGAGACGAGGCACACCGTTTCGGTATAACATTCCACCGGTCGCTTCGCAGCAAAAAACAAACGGTCTCCGAATTAGATGCTATAAAAGGAATCGGGGATAAGACAAAAGTATTACTTTTGAAGCAATATAAAAGTGTAAAACGGATACGTGAAGCCTCTCTGGGAGAGCTTGAAAAGCTGATAGGAAGCGCTAAAGCAAGAATTCTGACAGAGGGTTTAGGTAGCAAAGAAAGAAATTAAAAGACAACATGAGAACTGTGATTCAGCGGGTACAATCAGCCTCGGTGACTATCGACGGCGAAATAAAATCTGCTATTGGAAAAGGGTTATTAATCTTTTTGGGAATTGAAGATAAAGACAGTGAAGCAGACATCGAGTGGCTCGTAAAGAAGATCGTCAACTTACGGATATTTGATGATGAAAACGGAGTAATGAATCGTTCAATTATCGAGGTTAATGGAGAAGCATTAGTTGTAAGTCAGTTTACATTACACGCTTCTACTAAGAAAGGGAACAGACCCTCCTACATAAAAGCATCGAAGCCCGAGAAGGCTATCCCCTTGTACAACGAGTTCTGCGATGAAATGAGCCTTGCACTGGGTAAAACAATCGGCACAGGTCAGTTTGGAGCAGATATGAAGGTAGGAATCCTGAACGACGGTCCAGTTACAATACTAATTGATTCTCAAAACAAGGAATAAATATGGATGCACTAAGTATTAGCGAAGCGCAGCAGCAGGTAGATCAATGGATAAAAACCTATGGAGTGAGGTATTTCAACGAACTTACCAACATGACCATTCTTACGGAAGAGGTAGGTGAGTTGGCACGAATCATTGCCAGAACCTACGGAGAACAATCGTTTAAGGAAAGTGATAAAAACAGAGATTTGGGCGATGAAATGGCAGATGTACTATGGGTATTACTTTGTTTGGCAAACCAAACCGGCGTAGATCTTACGGATGCCTTCCGCAAAAATCTTGAAAAGAAAACAAACAGGGATAAAGAAAGACATCAAAACAATTTAAAATTATAAGCATGGACAAATATCAGGAAGTATTCAATAAATACGCAACTCCCCTACCCGATGCTAAAATAGCAGAACAGGTAAACGCATTGCTGGAAAAGAAATACCAGGCTAATTTTACACCTGAAGTGCTGAAAAACATTCATGGCTGCATCGATTTAACATCGCTGACCAGCCTGGACAGCAAAGAAAGTATCTGGAAGCTGGTGGATTCGGTAAACGACTTTGAAGGAACCCGTCCGGATGTCCCTAATGTAGCAGCCATTTGTACATTTCCTTTATTTGTGGATACTGTAAAACAGGCACTCACGGCACAAGATGTATCAATTGCATCGGTGGCTGGTGGATTTCCGGCCTCACAGACATTTACAGAAATTAAAATTGCTGAGACGGCATTAGCTGTTGCCGATGGAGCCGATGAGATCGATGTGGTGATGAATCTAGGGTATCTGTTGGAAGAAAACTACGAGGAACTTACGGAGGAACTATCCGAGATTAAAGAAGCCTGCAGAAATGCCAAACTCAAAGTTATCATTGAAACTGGAGCATTGGCTACGGCTACCAATATACAAAGAGCCACCTTGGTTGCCATGTATTGCGGAGCAGATTTTGTTAAAACATCTACAGGAAAAGGATACCCCGGAGCTACACCAGAAGCAGTGTATACCATCTGCGAAACGATACGCGCCTATCACCTGCTTACAGGAAACAAAGTCGGCATCAAGATTTCCGGAGGAGTACGTACAGCTGAAGAGGCTGTTAAATACTACACTATCGTGAAAGAAAAGCTTGGAGACGAATGGCTGACAAAAGATTATTTCAGAATCGGAGCCAGCAGTCTGGTAAAAGATATCGAAAATCGTTTAGGTAAATAATAAAGAAAGCGGGAAGTTCAATAGCCAGAACTTCCCGCTTTCTTTTATTATCAATGCTACTATTTTGTACTGTTTAGTGCTGCGCTTCCTTTAAATCATTCTTACGCATTAGTAGACTTTTTTGTCAGATTCTTAACTGGACACAAGTCAAAAAACACCCCTTTTGTCGTTTCCAGCCTTACTTTTTCCGTTCGATAATATAGTTAGCCAAAAGAATCAATGCCTCTTTTGCATCCGAATCGGGGTATGAATCTACCAGTTCAATAGCTTTGGAGTGATAATGGCGCATGCGATTTTCTGCATACTCTATCCCACCCTTCCGAATTGCAAAATCAATCAACTGATCTACCTGAACAGGAGTAAACACTTTTGAGCGTAACAACGTCATATAGGTTTCTAGTTCGGCAGGGCCGGCATGCTGAAGGGCGTAAAGCAAAGGAAGGGTAACTTTGCCTTCGCGAATATCGTTTCCGGTAGGTTTACCCAGGTCTTCGTTCTTATAGTAATCGAATATATCGTCTTTTATCTGGAAAGCATAGCCAAGATACTCTCCCAGCAACTTGCTTTTCTCTACGATATCGGCCGGTGCATCGGCACAGATGGCTCCTATTTCGGTGCAAGCCGACAATAACGTAGCTGTTTTCTTTTTAATAACCTGCATATAGGCCTCTTCATCCACGATGGACTCTTCTGCCGTTTCAAGCTGTTTAATCTCGCCTTCGGACAGGTCGCGCCCCAAGTTGGACACGATGGATATAATCTGAAGATTGCGTGTTTGAATGGCTCGGATCAAAGCAGAAGACAAAATATAGTCTCCAACCAGCACCGATACGCGGTTATCAAATATAGCATTCAGGGAAGGCAACCCCCTGCGCTCTTTGGTCTCATCAATTACATCATCATGAATTAACGTTGCCGTATGAAGCAGTTCGAGTAACACGGCCGCATTTATCGTATGCTCTGTAATCTTACCGCATGCTTTTGCTGTTAAAAGCACCAATAAAGGACGCACATGCTTACCGACAGCATGCTGTATCTGAATGATAGCCGACTGTAGCCTGCGCGTTTCGCTCTTAAGGGAGTTGGCAAATTCATCATTGAACTGTTGAAACTCTTTAGCAACCGGCTCTTCTATTTTACTTCGTGTATTCATACTTACCTTCAAAGATATGCAAAAGTAGCAAAATCTTACAAGTAAGCGATAAATTTCGTACATTTACCGAAGTTTATGTCTCAAAAACTTGTAAAAAAATGAAGCTTTTCCTCATAGATGCCTATGCGCTGATCTACAGATCCTATTACGCCTTTATTAAAGCACCCCGCATAAATTCCAAAGGAGTAAACACATCCGCCATATTTGGCTTTGTAAATACCCTCGAAGATATATTAAAACGGGAAAGCCCAACCCATATCGCCGTAGGATTCGATCCGTCGGGCCCCACATTCCGTCACGAAGCATTCGAACAATACAAGGCCCAGCGTGAAGAATCTCCCGAAGTAATCCGGGCATCCGTTCCTGTTATCAAGCAGATTATTCAGGCGTACAATATACCCATATTGGAAGTACCACGCTACGAAGCCGACGATGTGATAGGTACTATTGCCAAGCAAGCCGAAAAAGAGGGTTTCGATGTGTACATGATGACGCCTGATAAAGACTATGGTCAGCTGGTTAGCGAGCATATCTTTATGTATCGTCCTAAATTCGGCGGCGATTACGAGATATTGGGTGTTCCGGAAGTATTACAAAAATACGAACTCACTTCCACCGAGCAGGTGATCGATCTGCTGGGTCTTATGGGAGATTCATCCGACAACATTCCAGGTTGCCCGGGTGTAGGTGAAAAAACGGCACAGAAGCTACTGGCCGAATTTGGTAGTATCGACAATCTGCTGGCAAATACGGATCACTTAAAGGGAGCCTTGAAAAAAAAGGTGGAAGAAAACAAAGAACAGATTATCTTCTCCCGTTTTCTGGCAACCATTAAAACGGATGTCCCCATACAGTTCAGTGCAGAAAGCTGTTTGCGTGAAAAAGCGGATATAGATAAATTAAGAGAAATTTACACAGATTTAGAATTCAGAGCATTTATTAACAAATTAGAAGCAGAGCCCGTAAAAGTCCAAAATCAGGGTCCGGTTCAAGGCGATCTCTTTGCGATATTTCCGACCGAGGATGCAGCTGAAGAAAAATATTCAAATCTCAGAGACATAAAAAACACGCAACACACCTACCATCTTACTGATAATCAGGATAAAATAAAAGAATTAAGCTCCTTTTTAGCAACACAGGAATTTTTTGCTTTTGACACCGAGACAGACGGTATAGATCCCCTTACAGCAAAACTGGTTGGTATGTCCTTCGCCGTAAAGGAAAAGGAGGCCTGGTATGTACCGATTCCCGAAAATTTCGATGAAGCCAAGAAAATTGTATCTCAATTTGCAGAGGCGTTGGAAAACGAGAAGATCGAGAAGATCGGTCAGAATATTAAATTCGACACGGTGGTCTTACGCAAATACCAAATCAAGGTACAGGGTCCCCTATTCGATACCATGATCGCCCATTACCTGCTGAATCCGGAATTAAGGCATAACATGGATTATTTGTCGGAGACCTACCTAAAGTACAAACCGGTTTCCATAGAGGAGCTGATTGGTGCAAAAGGGAAAAATCAATTAACGATGCGTCAGGTTCCGGTAGCTCAGGTTGCGGAATATGCAGCCGAAGATGCAGACATCACCCTGCAGCTCAAAAATTTCTTTGCTCCGGAACTGAAGAAAGCAGGACTGGAATCGCTATTCTACGATATGGAGATGCCTCTGATACATGTGTTGGAAGAAATGGAGGTTACGGGTATTGCCCTGGATACCGAAGCATTGAAGCAATCGTCGCAGGAACTTACCCAAACCTTGATCCGTCTGGAAGAGGAAATCTACGAATTGGCAGGTACAACTTTCAATATCAATTCGACCAAACAGGTAGGTGAAATTCTTTTCGATCGCCTGCAAATTATGGAAAAGGCGAAGAAGACTAAAACAGGCAACTATACCACCAACGAGGAAACGCTGGAAAAACTCCGGTCTAAGCATCCCATAATAGGGAAACTGCTCGAATACCGCGGAATAAAGAAGCTGTTAAGTACATACATCGATTCGCTACCCGAACTGATTAATCCGCAAACAGGAAAGATACATACCTCCTTCAATCAGACGGTGGCAGCAACGGGACGATTATCGTCGAGTAACCCCAACTTGCAGAATATTCCTATCCGAGACGAAATGGGTAAAGAGATCCGAAGGGCCTTTACAGCCGATAACGACCAATGCGTCTTCTTTTCGGCCGACTACTCGCAGATCGAGTTACGTATCATGGCGCATCTTAGCGAAGACCCAAACATGATCGAAGCCTTTAACAGTGGTGCGGATATTCATTCAGCAACGGCAGCCAAGATATACAATGTACCACTCGAGATGGTTACCGGCGATATGCGCAGAAAGGCGAAAACAGCCAACTTCGGCATCATTTACGGAATTTCGGTATTTGGATTGTCGGAGCGACTCAACATTCCACGCGGGGAGGCCAAAGAACTGATAGACGGTTATTTCAAAACCTATTCACGCATCAAGGCTTACATGGACGAATGCATCCATCTGGCAAAAGAGAAGGGATACGTAGAGACCATTTTCAAACGGAAACGTTACCTTCCGGATATCAATTCCGGAAATGCCATCGTAAGGGGTTATGCCGAGCGCAACGCCATCAACGCACCCATCCAGGGAAGTGCGGCCGACATAATCAAGATTGCCATGATACGGATCTACAAACGGTTTGAAGAAGAAAAGCTACGTAGTAAAATGATATTGCAGGTACATGACGAACTTAACTTCAATGTGTACAAAGAAGAGAAAGAACAGGTAAAAAAGATTGTACTGGAGGAGATGGAGGGTGCCTGCAAACTGCGGGTTCCATTAATAGCAGATTGCGGCGAAGGATACAGCTGGCTTGAAGCACATTAAGGTGCACCCGGTGTGGCATGAAAAAGAATATTTCGTATCTTTGCACCCTCAAACAGAGAAGTATATACTAAAAATCGACTAATAAATGGCATTACAATGTGGCATTGTAGGCTTACCAAACGTTGGCAAGTCTACATTATTCAACTGTTTATCGAATGCAAAAGCGCAATCGGCTAACTTTCCCTTTTGTACCATCGAGCCCAATGTGGGTGTGATTACCGTTCCGGACGAACGTCTTACCATACTTGCCGATCTGGTACATCCCCAGCGGATTGTTCCTACCACGGTGGAAATTGTAGACATAGCCGGACTGGTTAAAGGAGCCAGCAAAGGAGAGGGATTGGGAAACAAGTTTCTTGCAAACATTCGCGAAACCGACGCCATTCTGCATGTGCTGCGCTGTTTTGACGACGACAATATAACACACGTGGACGGTTCTGTAAATCCGGTACGCGATAAAGAGATTATCGACTACGAACTACAGTTGAAAGACCTAGAAACCATCGAGTCGCGCATCGCCAAGGTTCAGAAACAGGCGCAGACAGGCGGCGACAAGCAAGCCAAAATGATGTACGAAGTGCTTATAAAGTTTAAGGAAGCTTTGGAGCAGGGAAAGAGTGCACGTACGGTGACTTTCGATACAAAAGACGAACAAAAGCTGGCTAAAGAACTGTTTCTGCTTACAAGCAAACCGGTTATGTACGTCTGCAACGTAGACGAAGCAAGTGCGGTAAGCGGCAATAAGTATGTAGAACAGGTACGGGAAGCTGTGAAAGATGAGGATGCCGAAATCCTGGTGGTGGCAGCTAAAATAGAATCGGAGATTGCCGAATTTGAAACATACGACGAACGCTCCATGTTTCTGGCCGAGATCGGTCTGGAAGAATCCGGAGTAGCACGTCTGATCAAGTCGGCCTACAAATTGCTGAACCTGGAAACTTACTTTACAGTAGGTGTACAGGAAGTACGCGCCTGGACATTCTTAAAGGGCAGTAAAGCTCCGCAATGTGCCGGTGTAATTCATACAGATTTTGAAAAAGGCTTTATCCGGGCCGAAGTGATTAAATACAACGACTTTATTGCACTTAAATCGGAGGCGGCAGTGAAAGAGGCCGGCAAGATGAGTGTGGAAGGTAAGGAATATGTGGTTGCAGATGGCGACATCATGCACTTCCGTTTCAACGTATAAATAATTAAAAGCTGCTGGCAACCTCGTGCCGGCAGCTTTTTTTTTATTCCTGTTTAACTACTGGCAGAGCTTCTTTTTTATGGTTAGAAAAAGAAAGACTCAATAGCAAAATATTTAAGAATTATTCTACATTTGCATAATTAAAAATTAATTTACTACAGATGAAAATTAATACTCTGTTGAGCGTATTCGCTCCGAAAGATGTTAAATTTTTTCCTTTGCTCGACGAAGCAACATCCATCCTTGTACAATCATCCGTTTTGCTGAAAGAGCTCTTCTCTACAGAAAACCCGGAACGCAGAAATGAATTATGTCGCCTGATCAAAGCTGAAGAAGTGAAGGGTGATAAGATCACGAAACAGACTTTCAAGGCGCTAAATGATACTTTCCTTACGCCATTCGACAGGGAAGATATTCATGAGCTGGCAGATATTCTGGACGATGTAATTGATGTTATTAACCGATGCGGACAGAAGGTTCTTCTTTATTCACCACAAAAGTTAAATAAGAATTCGGCTTTGCTGGTAGATATCATCTATAAGGGATGTATCGAAGTTCAACATGCCGTAACCGAACTGCAAAACCTCAAGAAAACAGATACACAGCTACGCAGCCACTGCCGCGAGATCAAGCGGTTGGAGGAAGAAGCCGATGGTATCTACGAAACAGCCATCATGAGTCTTTTCAAGGAAGAGACAAGTTCGGTGGAACTCATTAAAATGAAAGAAATTACGCAAGAGCTTGAAAAGGCTGTGAATAAAATAAACAGTACCGGAAAGGTAATCAAGTCCATCTTAGTAAAATACGCCTGATAAATCAAAATACATATGACGCTACTCATTATTGTAATAGTTCTGGGAATTATATTTGATTTTATCAACGGTTTTCACGATGCAGCCAACTCCATTGCCACCATTGTTACTACCCGCGTGCTTACCCCTTTTCAGGCAGTGCTCTGGGCGGCAGCGTTTAACTTTCTTGCCTTCTTTGTAGCCAAGTATATCATTGGCGAATTTGGAATTGCAGATACTGTGGCGAAGACGGTTATACGGGAATATATTACGCTTCCCATCATCCTTTCCGGCCTTATAGCTGCTATCAGCTGGAATTTACTTACCTGGAGACTGGGTATCCCCTCCTCTTCTTCCCATACACTGATCGGTGGATTTGCGGGTGCAGCCATCGCCGGTGCCGGATTTCAGGCTATCCACGGAGCAACCATCATCAAAATTGCCTCTTTCATCGTATTGGCACCGCTGATTGGTATGGTTATCTCTTCAATAATAACCATCGGTGTTCTCTGGTTATTTAAAAACGTGAACAACCGCAAGGCCGAAACGACCTTTAAGCGTCTGCAATTGGTATCCTCCGGGCTGTTTAGCCTCGGACACGGGATGAACGATTCGCAGAAAGTGATGGGTATCATTGCCACGGCTATGATTGCCGCAGGACATATCGACTCGGTAAACACCATGCCCGACTGGGTTCCATTAACCTGTTTCGCCGCCATCGGTATCGGAACCATGGCTGGGGGCTGGCGTATTGTTAAGACAATGGGGACCAAGATTACGAAAGTAACCTCGCTGGAAGGTGTTTGTGCCGAAACAGCCGGTGCCACCACCCTGTTTATCACCGAGATTCTTAAGATACCGGTAAGTACCACCCATACCATTACCGGAGCAATCATGGGGGTTGGAGCCGTAAAGAGACTATCGGCGGTACGTTGGGGAGTTACCATCAACCTGCTATGGGCCTGGATTCTTACCATCCCCGTTAGTGCGGCTCTTGCGGCAGTAATCTATTTACTGATCACTCTTCTGGGAATAAAGTAACCCCGGTAACCGGACAACCTTCATGCAACTAATCTATAGGCGGAGATACACCCTGATGGTCGTATCTCCGCTTTTCAATTTAAATTAATCCGGAGCCGAAAGTTGACATATCACTGAAAATAAAGTAATATTGCAGTACGATGGAATACATTTACCTGATAGCTGCGTTCAACGCATTCTTCTTTACCGTATTGATCTGGCAAAAGAAACCGAGGGCTTTTCGCGATAAGATACTGGTATGCTGGCTCCTGTACCTGGGGGCCTATACAGGATGCTATGCCTTCTTTTCATCCACACTCTTTACGCTTCATCCTATTTTAGCTGCGGCATTCATTTCTCTGTTTCTGCTGCATGGGCCTTTTATGTATTTGTATGCCTCGGCCCTGGTTACAGAAAAGAGCCGGCTTACCAGAAAAGAATTGCTTCATTTCGTTCCATTTCTGATTTTCAATACCTACCTGGCAATTGCATCCCAGATTCCATCCCTGGTTAAGGGGGTGAATATGATGTATGTAGATAATCAGACCGACCCATCGGCATTCCTTCTGTTTTTCCTCACCATTACGGCTCTGTCGGGTCCCGTATACTTTCTGCAGACCATTATGCTGCTACGCAAGCACAACGTCAATATATTCAATAACTTCTCCAACACCGAAGAGATAGACCTCTATTGGCTTAGAAAACTTGTGTTGATATTCGGTATTGTCTGGTCGGCTTTGCTTGTCGTAGTAATAATTCATCATGGGTTCTATCTGTTTTCATCTACGTTTTGCACCAACGGACTCTTTCTGTTGTTATCCATATTCATTATTCTGATCGGTTACTTCGGATTAAAGCAGCGAACCATCTTTGCACAGACGATGCCGCCCACGCTACCGGAAACAGCAGAGCAGACAGTTAAATATGCCGGTTCATCCCTTAAACAGGAGGAGGCCGAAGCTTTTGCCGAAAAAATCAGATTATTTATGCAGTCGGATAAGCCCTTCTTAAATCCGGATCTCACGCTGGGAGAGCTTTCGGATGCATTGGCGATACCGGCCCATCACCTTTCGCAGGTCATTAATGAGGTATTCGGACTAAATTTCTTCAACTTCGTAAACAGATACAGGGTGGACGAGGTAAAACAAAAGATCCTCAATCCCAAATACGACAATTACTCGGTACTGGGCATTGCTCTGGAATGCGGATTCAACTCGAAGACTGCCTTCAATCGTATATTCAAGCATATGACGGGCTTAACACCTACCGAATATAAAAAAACACATAATTCACAACGTATCAGTCTGTAAACCGGCACCAATAAGGCAGCCCAAACAGGTCCCACTTTAGCAAGTGGGGCGATGGGGACATGCCGTTCTACTACTTTTGTCTCATATACATTTTAAAACGATACAAGTATGAGAACAAAAAGAAAATCCTCCGTTTTAGAGAATCAAACCAAAAGATTCATTCAATTAATGCCTTCCAGAGTAAGAACGTTCCTTGTAACGGCTGTGCTATCCATGCTCGTGATATCCCCTGCCTTTGCCCATTGCGATTCGTACGACGGTCCGGTTGTTAAAGACGCACTGCAGGCCCTCGAAACAAACAACGTAGCGTTGGTTTATAAATGGATCAGCACGGAACAGGAAGCCGAAATATCCGCCTTGTTCACTAAAACCTATAACCTGAAAAAGGGAGATAAGGAGATCTACAGTCTGGTTGAGAAGCATTTTCTTGAAACCTTGATCCGACTGCACCGGCAGACTGAAGGTTTTGGTTTCGACGGAATCAAAGCGGCCGGTACTACGAAACCCATCGTTCAGCTGAGCGACAAAGCCATTGAAACCGGAAATATAGAAAACCTGATCAACCAATTGAACGGTCACATCGCAAAGGTTGTAGAAGATAAATACAACTCAGTGAAAGAGCTGGAAAAGGTAAAAAATGAATCTCCGGAAAAGGGGCGCGACTATGTAAAAGCCTACGTGATGTATACCCACTCGCTGGAAGCGATCCACGACATAGTCGAAAAGGTGGCTTCCGGTCATGCCGAACACGGACACTGATCTTCCCGGGTATGACTGTTTTGCACAGAAAAGGGATAACTTGAAAATAGGCAGGTTATCCCTTATTTATATTTCTTTTTTTGTATGTTTGTGTAAATTCTTAAATTCTTGTGCTTTATGAAACAAATGCTTTGTGCCATGGCTTGTTCGCTTGTTATAGGGACTGTAAGTGCCCAGCAAAAGGTTACCAGCATCCTCGAAATACTGGATGTTCAAAGCGGCAACCGTACGGTAGTGAAGGAATTTCCCTATCTGATCGAGGCGCCCAACTGGACGGTAGACGGGGCATGGCTTATTTACAACAGCGGCGGTAAACTGTACCGCCTGTCTCCCCAGAACCCCGGCGAGCCCGAAGTTATCCCCACCGGATTTGCCACACGTTGCAATAACGACCATGTATTGTCGGCCGACGGCAAAGGAATTGCAATCAGTCACGGAACCAGAGAAGACGGCAGATCCCGCATCTATACCTTGCCGATCGAAGGAGGAACACCCCGTCTTGTCACCCCGATGGGACCGAGCTACCTCCACGGCTGGTCGCCCGACGGGAAACAGCTTGCCTATTGTGCCGAGCGGAATGGTAATTACGATGTGTATGTAATACCGGCCGAAGGAGGCGAAGAGGTACGGCTTACAACAGCCGAGGGACTGGACGACGGGCCCGAATATTCGCCTTGCGGAAACTACATCTGGTTTAATTCGGTACGAAGCGGACTCATGCAGGTGTGGCGTATGAAAGCCGACGGAAGCGAGCAGACACAGCTTACGTTCGATGATACGCGCAACGCCTGGTTCCCTCATATATCGCCCGATGGCAAGCAGGTGGTTTATATAGCCTACTATAAAGGCGACCTGAAACCGAATGAGCACCTGGCCAATAAGAATGTTGAACTCCGGATCATGCCTGTCGGGGGTGGCGAAACCCGTATGCTGGCAAAGCTTTTTGGCGGACAAGGAACCATCAATGTCAATTCATGGTCGCCGGACAGTAAGAAGATTGCCTTTGTAAGCTATAGATTGAAGTAGGGGACTCCCCTACTTCGTTTTTCTTTCAAACCGGGCGGTCTCCATCCGCTTCATCAACCTGGGCGAAGGGATAAAGTTTACGTTTTTCACATAAATGGATGCCGACCGTATCTCATCGGGATTGGTCACCGCCTTATCGGTGGCTGCGGATACGGAAAAGGTACCGAACTCGTCTAATGTTACGCTGTTTCCATCCAGCAGCTCCAATATAATCTGCTCTCTTACCAGCTCGATTGCCAGCTTAAGCTCTGTTTTACGGATGTGTGAGCCTCCTGCCAGTCGGGAGACCAGCTTGCCTATTGTGATGTTCATTTTCCTGTATACTCTGGGTATTAATCCTTTACGTGTAGATGTTGCAAGATTTCGGGAACACTCCTCCATAAGATAGTTGATAGCCATAGATTTAATAGTTAATTATATATTACTTTACCTGCCGTTAAGGTTACCTCAAACAGGCATTTATTTGTAAAGATAAGGCAAATATTTAACATTCTGAAATAGAAAATTCATGCAGCATCTGCGATAAAAACTGCATCTTAGTTTGTATATTTAAGTCGGATTTCGTAGAAAACCATATAAACCAATGCCATATGAATACAATAAAGCTATTGATTAAATTGGCCTCCTTCTTCCCGGTACAGGGATATGTGAGAACGGCCAATCTGCAGAGAGAGCCGGAGGCATGCATCGTACAGGAACTACCCCTAATGCATGTGAAAGGAGACCTGAATGCCGGCGAGAAAAAGGTGATACGTTCAAGAAAGGAGCTGGAGTGGCTGTTTACCGCCGAAGAGCTTGAATCGCTCTCCCAACTAAAAGACATCGACTTTTCCAAATACAGCCTCCTTATCGGAGTCGATACCTATTTTAGTCAGGTCAAGGAGATTCAGCACCGCTTTGTACGTACAGCCAAAAAGACCTATGCCTACATCGTGGAAGTGGCCGGAGGTATGATCCGTCCGGATACCTTCATGTACGGTTCCATTGTAAAGAAACTCCCCAAAGGGGCAAAGGTTACCTTCCGGATGGACGAGATGAACACCCTCTGACCTATCCGTATCATCCCTCCCGAAAGTATGTATATCCTTCCTGCGGTTTATGTTATAAGTAAGCCGAAGGAAGGATATGTTTTAACCCCGTTTCCGCTTGTTTTAAGCATAAAAGTTATCACATTGCACCAACGGGCCCATGGGGACAAATAAACGGGCCCATGGGCGCGATTTAACGTCTCCATGGGCCCGCTGGGGTATTATGCCTTATCTGGAACTTAGTTCCTGCTTATCCGTGCCTTACGGTTCATTTCTTTCCCAATAAGAATCCTATCTTTATTCCGGCAGTAAGCGAAAGCGGCGTATCGTTATCAGCTCCTAAAAATCCGTAATGCCAGGATTCATTCTGTGGATTATGACCGAACCCGTAGCCTACACCGGCAAACAGATCCACCAGAAACAGATCATTGAAGACCCATTGCTTGCCACCTACCAGCATCACAGAGAACATGGTGGTTGCGGTCTTATCCTTAACCATTCTATAGGTATCAGTGCTTCCGATATAATCGACACGATAGAATTCGGATGTATAATGCAAGAAGGTTACTTCGGGCTTGATATACGATCCTTTCAGGATATGGGCGTACCGCTGACGGCGGTCGTACCAGTCGGGAGAGGTTATAAACTTATATCCGAACTTGGCAACGGCTCCAAAAGGATTCACATCATCAACATCTCTGCCGGCACCGATAATTCCCAGACCGAACTCCATGGACTGTCCCGGCTTCACGCTGTGTTCGTACGAAAGAAGAGTAGCTCCCATCAAGGGAGACATCAAGCTTAGTTTGATGGCATTCTTACGCTGTGTCTCGTAATTCTCTTTGCCAAACATGGAATCGGCAAAGGTCATCTCCTTGCCATTGCCAAATACAATACGGGTAATCTTATTTTTGTCGACTGTAAAGGTGAGATCCTGCGAATAGGTATCGGCCTTATACTTGACAAGCTCCTCTCCTATCTCGACAATTTTGCAAGGGATGGTGTCCGACGGGTTAATTCTGTAAATCACATCTTGAGCCAAAAGAGCTCCTGAGCCTGCAAGGGCAAGTAAAGCCGATGCCATGAATCGGGCAATTGTCTTCATTTTTCCTGGTTTTTTAGAACAGGACACATTCGTGCATGTCCACTGTTAATTAAGAAGGGGCAAAGTAAGCACATTCATTTAATTATACCTACAGGAAAAGTGTTAAATACTAATAAATATCGCATGAACACCCCCTGACGCAGGCAATTCCGGTTATTTCCCTTTAATGATTCGCTTGATCTCGCTCAGTTTATTGAGGGCCTCCAGCGGAGTGAGGTTGTTTACATCGATATTCTGTATCTCGTCGCGCACCTGCGAAAGCACGGGATCGTCCAGCTGGAAGAAACTTAGCTGATAACCTTCGGCCTTGGCCGCAATTCCTTTAACCGGCTTGGAAACAACGCCTCCCTGACGGTTTTCGGTCTCCAGTTGTTTCAGAATCTCTCCGGAACGTTTCACGATACTTTTGGGCATACCGGCCATCTTCGCCACATGGATACCGAAGCTGTGTTCGCTGCCTCCGGGCACCAGCTTACGCAGGAAAATCACCTTGTTTCCCAGCTCCTTCACAGACACGTTGTAGTTTTTAATGCGGTGGAAGGTACGCTCCATCTCATTCAGCTCGTGATAATGGGTGGCAAAGAGGGTCTTGGCCCTGGCATTGGGGTGCTCGTGGATGTACTCCACAATCGCCCAGGCGATGGAGATACCGTCGTAGGTGCTGGTTCCCCTTCCTAGCTCGTCGAACAGTACCAGACTCTTGGGCGATAGGTTGTTCAGGATATCGGCCGCCTCATTCATTTCCACCATGAAGGTAGATTCGCCCACGGAGATATTATCCGAAGCTCCTACACGGGTGAAGATCTTATCCACCAGTCCGATGCGGGCGCTCTCGGCCGGAACGAATGATCCGATCTGAGCCATCAGGGTGATGAGGGCGGTCTGACGGAGCAAAGCCGACTTACCCGCCATATTGGGACCGGTAATCATGATCACCTGCTGGTGCTCGTCGTCCAGATACACATCGTTTGCAATGTAGGTCTCACCCAGCGGAAGCTGTTTTTCGATTACAGGGTGCCGGCCCGCCTTTATGTCTATCACATCCGTATCATTCACCTCCGGACGCATGTACCGGTTGCTCTCGGCAGCCTTGGCAAAAGAGAGGAGGCAGTCTATCCGGCCAATCAGGTTGGCGTTGCTCTGGATAGGCGGAATGTACTCCATCAGGCAAAGTACCAGTTCATTGAAGAGGCGGGTTTCCAGGGAAAGGATCTTTTCCTCGGCTCCCAATATCTTTTCTTCGTACTCTTTCAGCTCCTGGGTGATGTACCGTTCGGCGTTGACCAGGGTCTGTTTACGGATCCATCCGGCCGGGACTTTGTCTTTATGCGTATTGCGCACCTCGATGTAGTACCCAAACACGTTATTAAATGCTATTTTAAGGCTTGTTATGCCTGTATTTTCTATTTCGCGCTGCTGAACCCGCAGCAGGTAATCTTTCCCCGAAAATGCCAGGTTTCTCAGCTCATCCAGCTCTTCGTTCACGCCGGTGCGTATCACTCCGCCGCGGTTGATCTGTGAAGGGGCATCGGGGTTGATCTCCTTTTCGATCCGTTCGCTTATGATGGTACAGGCGTTGAGCTGTTCGCCGATGCGTCGCAGACTGGCATCCTCGCTTTCCATGCAGGCCTTCTTGATGGGCTCGATGGCTTTAAGGGCTACCTTGAGCTGTATCACCTCGCGGGGCGATACCCGTCCCACGGCAACTTTGGAGATAATACGCTCCAGGTCTCCTATCAGGTTGAGCTGCTCGTCGAACAACAGCTTGATATCCGGATGTCTGAAAAAGTATTCCACCACATTCTGGCGTTCCTCGATGGGCTTAACATCCTTCAGCGGAAACACAATCCATCGTCTTAGCATACGCGATCCCATGGGCGATACCGTTTTGTCCAGTACCTGAAGCAGGCTGCATCCTTCGTCGTTCATGGTTCCCACCAGTTCGAGACTGCGTACCGTAAACTTATCCAGACGTACGTAGCGGTCTTCTTCAATACGCGCCAGCGATGTGATATGCGACAGTTGGGTATGCTGCGTAATATCCAGGTATTGAAAAATGGCTCCGGCGGCTATCACCCCCAGCTTGAGGTGTTGTACTCCGAAGCCTTTCAGGTTGTTGGTCTCGAAATGTTTCGTGAGCCGGTCGTTGGCCGCATCGGAGGTGAATACCCAGTCTTCGAGTTCGAATACAAAGTAACGGGGACCAAAACACTCTTCAAACCGTTTGCGGTTGGTGCGTTCGATCAGCACCTCCTTGGGTGAAAAGTTGTTGAGCAGCTTATCGATATAGTCGACCGTCCCTTCCGCCGTAAGGAATTCGCCGGTGGATATATCCAGGAAAGAGATACCACAGGCCTCTTTGGCAAAATGGACCGAGGCCAGGAAGTTATTCTCTTTATGATTCAGTATATTGTCGTTGATGGATACACCCGGCGTAACCAGTTCGGTTATCCCTCTTTTAACCAGCTTCTTGGTTAGTTTGGGATCTTCCAGCTGGTCGCAGATGGCCACCCGCTTACCGGCTCTTACCAGTTTGGGCAGGTAGGTGTCCAGGGCATGGTGAGGGAATCCGGCCAGTTCTACAAACTGAGCGGCTCCGTTGGCCCGGCGTGTCAGGGTAATCCCGAGAATCTCTGCCGCAGCAATGGCATCATCCGAAAAGGTTTCATAAAAGTCGCCCACCCGGAACAACAGAATTGCATCCGGATGTTTTGCCTTAATCTCAAAATATTGTTTCATCAGAGGGGTTTCAACCACTTGCTTTGCCACGGGATATCTCTTTTAAATGTTCTTATGTAAATGACAAAGATAGGGTTTCTTACCGAAAATGGATACAACCTCTTTTAAAAAAGGATGCACCCTTTGGCTAAAAAAGGTGCATCCTGTATGATATGTACTTCCCGCATGCCGGTTCTACCGTCTCAATATGCGTGGTCCGGTATAGGGTCCTGCAGGTTATTCCATGTACTTCTTCGAATCCGCCAGGAAGGTAGCCAGTCCGCTGTCGGTCAACGGATGCTTCAGCAATCCCACGATGGCACTCAACGGACAGGTCGCCACATGGGCACCCACCTCTATGCACTGTATAATATGCTGGGTGTGGCGGATGGAAGCGGCCAGCACCTGGGTGTCGAAGCCGTAAATGGAGTACATCTCCACAATTTTACGTACCAGGTCTATTCCATCACTGGATATATCGTCCAACCGGCCTACAAAGGGAGATACATAGGTTGCACCGGCTTTGGCGGCCAGCAAAGCCTGACCGGGCGAGAATACAAGTGTGCAGTTGGTACGGATGCCCTTGCCATACAGGTAACGGATGGCTTTAATGCCTTCGGCAATACAGGGTATCTTTACCACAATATTGGGATGCAGTGAAGCCAGCTCCTTTCCTTCCTTCACCATGCCTTCAAAATCAGTTGCAAGTACCTCGGCACTCACATCGCCGTTCACGATTTCGCAAATCTCCAGGTAGTGTTGTTTACACCCTTCAGCACCTTTTATACCCTCTTTGGCCATTAACGAGGGGTTGGTGGTTACGCCATCCAGTACGCCTAAAGCATTAGCCTCGCGTATCTGGGCTAAGTTAGCTGTGTCAAGAAAGAACTTCATAGCATATAATTTAAAGTGATTGAAACAAAGATAGATAAGTTTTGAAAGATTGATAGTTAAAAATGAAAAAAAGCCGGTAAGGTTGAATCCCTTACCGGCCTACACACACACTTACATTAGTCCTGGTTAATCAGATAAATCTAAATTCAGAATAAAAATTTCTTATTCCACAACGAAAGAACCTTTCAATGCCGCACGGCTGTCGCCTCCTACCCACAGGTTGAAATCACCGGCCTCAACAACCTTCTTCATATCAATGTTCCAGAAGGCGAGCTCCTCTATCGGCAGACTGAAGCTTACACTACGGCTTTCGCCCGACTTCAAACCGATGCGTTCGAAGCGCTTCAGCTCCTTTACCGGACGCGTTACTGAACCGAAACGGTCCTGAACATACAGCTGCGCTACCTCCGTTGCATCGTATTTGCCCGTATTGGTCAGATCGAAGCTTACCGTAAGTACGTCTCCCTCCTTCAGTTTCTCTGAAGAAAGCTTCAGGTTGTCGTATTTGAATGTGCTGTAAGACAAGCCGTAACCAAAGGGATAGAGCGGATCGTTACCCGCATCCAGATAGAACGAGGTATTACCCAGCGAGGTCTGTCCCGCTTCCGCAGGGATATCCTGCAACATCGTCTCCGTACCCTGGAAAGGACGGCCCGTGCTGTTGTGACTGTAATACAAGGGAATCTGACCTACCTCTTTCGGGAAGGTCACTGGCAGTTTGCCGCTGGGCACTGACTTGCCGAAGAGCAGGTCCGCCAGGGCCGGGCCGCCCATCGTGCCCGGATGGAAGCTGTAAAGCAAGGCATCGGACAAGGCTGCCTCTTTGCCGATAGTTAGCGGTCGGCCCGCCATTACGATCGTAACCAGAGGTTTGCCCGTATTGGCTACCGCCTCGATCAAAGCGCTCTGCGCGCCCTGCAGGTTCAGATTGGCCAGACAGTGGGCCTCGCCGGACAGGATGGATTCCTCTCCTACAAAAGCCAACACCACATCTGCCGATGATGCGGCACGTACCGCTGCGGCGATACCGCCCGTATTCGTATCCCGGCTGTAGCTTACGCCAGGGGCATACACGATCTTGATCTTATCGCCATAGGCTGATTCCAATGCCTTCAGGGGCGTTTGGGTATAGTTCTTGTCCCCGTCGAACACCCACGTACCCATCTGGTCGTGCGGTGCATCCGCCATCGGTCCGATTACGGCGATGGTCTTTACGGATTCTCCCAGAGGTAATACCGAGCCTTCGTTCTTTAGAAGTACGGCCGACTCGATGGCGGCCTCCTTTGCGGCTTCCAGGTGTGAAGCTGCGTAAAGCACCTCTCCCTTGCTCTCATCCACATACGGATTCTCAAACAACCCGAGACGGAACTTCACACGCAGGATGTTACGTACTGCGTTGTCGATCGTCTCCTCCTTCACCTTGCCTTCCGAGATCAGCTCCTTCAGGTGATTCACATAATGGTAGCTTACCATCTCCATGTCGACGCCCGCATTCACAGCCTTCAGCGCCGCTTCCTTACCGTCGGCACAGAAGCCGTGGGCGATCATCTCCCCTACCGAAGCCCAGTCGGATACCACAAAGCCGTCGAAACCCCACTCCTTGCGCAGTACATCCTTCAGGATATAACCGTTGCCCGAGGCAGGGATGCCGTCGTTGTCGTTAAAGGAGGTCATATAGGTAGCTGCTCCGGCTTTGGCTGCCGCCTCGAAAGAGGGCAGGTACACATTGCGAAGCAACCGTTCCGGAATATGGGTGGAGTTATAGTCGCGGCCACCTTCTGCTGCCCCGTAGCCCACAAAGTGCTTCGGACAAGCGGCGATGGAGGAGGGATTATTCAGCGAATCTCCCTGGAATCCCTTCACCATGGCGGCACCCAATACCGAGGTCAGGTAGGTATCTTCACCCAGACTCTCCGCAATGCGGCCCCAGCGGGGATCGCGGGAGATATCCACCATCGGTGCGAAAGTCCACCGCACCCCTACCGAAGAGGCTTCGATGGCGGCGATGCGCGCTCCCTTCTCAATCAAATCCGGATTGAACGAAGCCGCCTGTCCCAGCGGAATAGGGAAAATCGTCTTGAATCCATGGATCACATCACGGCCCACAATCAGCGGAATGCCCAGGCGCGACTGCTCCACTGCCGTACGTTGGTAGGCATTGATGGTCTGCGGATCGGCCACATTAAGGATCGAACCCACTTCACCCTTCTTGATCAGCTCGGCGATTGCTTTAGGATCATCCCAGGGGCTGATCTGATTCATCTGGCCGATCTTCTCTTCCAGCGTCATCTGGGAAAGCAAGGCCTCCACCCTCTTCTCCACATCGTTGCTTTTTACCGAAGTGGAGCTTTGGCATGAAACCAATATGGCCGATGATATGGCAATCAGTACGTTCAATTTCATACTTGCTCGTTTCATCTGTACATTCTTTATTTTAATTCTTTATTACTTTGTCCGAATGACTGTTTACACCGTTGGTTGCTGTAAACACATACAATCCTTTGGCCCATCCGGAACAATCAATGATGGTATCTTCCATGCAATTGGTCAGCTTTTCAATGAGTCTGCCCTGTAAATCGGTTACGCTTACAGTATATTTCCTCGAATTGTCCGACGACACCACTACCCTGTCCCGTGCCAGCGTAGGCGTAATGGTGAAGGGCGAATCCGCCTGCGCGTCAAGAGCAGGACGGTCGGTTTTGACCGATTGATAGACACGTACGTAATCAATTTCGTAGGTAGCAGGACAAACATTCTCGTCTATGCCCATCAGTCCCCCCCAGTTTCCTCCGATAGCCAGGTTCAGCTTCAGGTAAAAAGGAGCATCGAAAGGCCAGGTGTTTTTATCTCCCAACTTATCGTTGGCAAAGGTGAAATAGGGAATCCCATCTACATATCCTGTTATCTTATCTTCCGTCCACTCCAGTCCGTACACGTGAAATTCCGTTTCGGCATTGGCAATGTTTTTAGTCGCCGTTTTTTCCGTATGCGCCACGTGATTGTAACTTTGAGTATGTACGGACGACTGGGTGACATTTGGCCTGTATCCCACATATTCCATGATATCGATCTCTCCGTCCAACGGCCATGCGGTAAAATTCTGAGGCATCATCCAGAAGGCAGCCCACGAACCTCGTTTGCCCGGCACTTTGGCTTTCATTTCGAAGTATCCGTACTTCCAGTTTTCTTTTGTATTCATCCGGATGGAAACGTAATCCATACTGAAATAACGCTTCTTGAGCGCTCTGATCTTCAGCGTTCCATCCGAAATAAGGGCCAACGTGTCTTCCCGTGCCACACCGGCCACATAATACTGCAGCTCATTGTTACCCCATCCGCTTCCGCCGGTTTCGTACCACCACTTGTTGGTGTCTGGCAACGAAGGTGTGGAAGCCGAAAACTCGTCGGACCAAACCAACGAGTAGCCCTCGGGGGCCTGCGCCCGACCAAGCAGGCAGCAGCACCCCAGAAGGATAATCTGTACTAAAACACTTCTATAACACATTATTTACTTTTTAAAACGAAAGTCATCAAAGAAGAAAATACCCGGACCTGCATGTCCTTCGGCTCCGAACTGAATTACAATCTTATCGTAATCCTGGCGGGTGCTTACGCCGCTGAAATCGAAGGTAAGTTCAATCCATTTGTCGGTTTCCAGATCGGCTTTCACAATTTCGGTCTGCGTCTGCCATGCGTTACCGCCCTTGCTTGAATCCTGTAGCTTAACTGCAACCTGACGTTTCAGCTTGGCATTGGTAATCCAGTCGCCCGCAACAGGGAAGTCGGTTACATAGTCGTTGTAAGAAGGAAGGTAAACCTTGATGGAAACCTTGTTCTGTTCGGTAAGGTCAAACTTATATCCGCTAGCGGTAAAGAAGATATTGGAATAGAAAGCATCCGATTTCTCGTAAAGGAATACTTTTCCCGAACGATTTATACCCAGAGGAGCCGGATTTGAATAATAAGGATCGAATAAAGAGCCCATATCCTCTTGTCCGAATACAACTTTAGGAACAGACGATTCGAAATCGTCGGAAAGAGGAAGTGCCTTCAATGGAATAACAACCACCGGTTTGATATTCTTTTCCTTAGGAATCAAACGATACCACCATCCGTTTCCGTTCTCGGTCGTACTTGCACATTTAAGGTACATCTCGTCTGCCGTAAGTTTCAAGATCTCGTAAGTAGAGGTTCCGGCATAATGTCCTAAGAAAGCACCGTCACTCAAGGTGATTGTCTTACCAGCTTCATTCAAGGCAAAGGTATAGGCAGGCTTCGGAGCATAAGTTACATCGAAATCGCCCGCACCCGGAACAACCGATGTTGAAAAACCTAATGCAGCCAGAGCGGCACGACCGTTTTCGTTGGTATATACTTTACCGTTGTTTTTCCATTCCAACTTTACTCCCACCTGCGTGAAGGTAAACTCCTGGGTATACAAAGAGCTCTCTGTCTTGCCTTCGGCCGGACAGCTCCACCAGCTCGGACCACTGTCGGCAACCGGACCTACCCCGAAGTGACCGTCGTGGTATTGGTCGAATACCCATGTCTTACCATTCAGGTTGGCTGCACCACCCGTAAGTGCATTGTACATCGGTGTGTCAAGCAATGACATGTCGTCGTTGGCCACACTGATCGTTTTAGAGATACTTACCGAACCCCCTGTGGTATAGAGCGTCATTACAATTGTATAATCGCCCTTGAACGGGAAGCTTGCCTGGGCAGTTTCTCCTTTGGCTTTTGTTCCATCACCTAAATCCCAAGTGGCGACACCTTTGATTTTGGATGTATTCTTGAAATCAATCACATTGGCTTTAGACGCCGTCGGGGTCACATCAAAATCCAATTGGTCGGCTGTAGGCTTCGCGCCCAATGAATAATCCGAACTATCCTGAGGCTCGCACGCAATCATCAATAAGATGGACAAAAATGCAAATACCCCTAATTTTATGCTATTTTTCATATGATATGCTTATTAGATTTCTTAAAATTAATAACCGGTATTCTGCTTAAGCAAGAATTCGCCGTCTGTTTTCTCAATTTCAGATTGAGGAATAGGAAGGTACTTGCAATAGTCTTTCCATGTTCTGTTGGAAGAATACGCCGGAAGGTTCTCGCTCAGAATTGAAGTATCTCCCCAACGAACCAAATCCCAGAAACGAAGTCCCTCGCCTAAGAATTCGCGGCGACGCTCAAGCTTAACATTTGCGGCTGTTGCCGGAATGGAAGGAAGGCCGGCACGGAAGCGGATCTGGTCCAAACATTCCTGTGCAGTGATGCCACTGGGTGCAACACCCTGGATAGCCATCAGGTCGGCAGCATTCAGTAATACCTCGGCATAGCGGAAAATACGGAAATTATTTTCAAAGTTAAGATCGATGTCTCCGGGAGGAGGGTTATATCCTTTACGGGCAGCATATTTAGCCATAAAGTAACCGGTGTTCTGGAAGCGTACGGTATAGGTTCCGTCTTCAAAATGGTTGATTGAACCTTCTCTGCGTTCGTCGCCTTCCTCAAACATATTCCACGCAGCAGCACGAACAGGAGCAAATCCCCATCCTCCGATAAAAGTATCAGATCCGCTCAATCCGTTGGGAGATATGAAGGCAGGAAGATTCGTTCCGTAACCCTGCCAGCTGGCGCCCCATGTCTTTCCTTCGGGAAGCTGGTTCGATTCAAAGATGGATTCGTCGCAGAATTCACCCTCTTTCACCCAGATACTGGCAAAGTCATCCATCAGACGGTATTTACCGCTGCTGATAATCTCATTCATATCACTCAACACCTGAGCATATCTGGTCTGATCCTTCTGGTACATAACCACACGGGCTCTCAACATCATGGCAGCCGCTTTGTTAACGCGACCATCGTTTACAGCCGTGGTACGCATCGGAAGCTTGTCGCCTTCAATGGCAAAGTCTACATCCTCTAAAATTTCCTTGTATATTTCGTCGGCTGTATACTGTTTAGCCATATACGGAGCAGGCAGATCTTGTTCAAAATAGGGAATATTACCCCAGAATTTCCACAACCAATGTACATAGTAGGCACGTAAGAAATGAGCCTCTGCCTTGTATTGGTTCAGTTTGGCTTCGGGAACATCCACGGCGTTTTCGCATGCCAGGATTACATTGTTACAACGGCTTAATCCGCTGTAATAAATTTGCCACAAACCCATGGGCAACTCTGTTGATGTTGCATCCAACTGCGACAAGCGGTACAGTTGTCCCTGGTCGCCGGCATCGCCGCCACCCTTGAAGATATCATCCGAACGAAGGTCGGACAACAACGGGATACTGTTGTAATTGCCGTTGGCGTAGCTGTCGAAAAGCAATATCTGGTAACAAGCTCCCAAGTTGGAAAGAATGGCTCCCTCCGTAGCTGCACCACCCGCCTCCTGCGATTCGGTAGGGTGATTGGTAAGGAAATCGTCGCCGCAGGAACTGAATCCGATTACGGCCGCTAGTAACAAAATGAATTTATACTTTTTCATATACATACTTTTTTAAGATTAGAAAGTAAGGTTTGCACCTACTGAAATTGTTCTCGACTGAGGATAGATACCTTTGTCTACTCCGATATTAAAGTAATCTCCCGCTGCAATTTCCGGATCAAATCCATCATATGAGGTGAATGTGAAGAGGTTTTCGGCTGTTACAAACAAGCGTAAACGTTGTAATGAAGCCTTTTCAAGCAAGGAGGTTGGCAACGAATAACCCAACTGAATGGTTTTAAGACGTACATAGGAACCATCTTTGATGTATAGGTCGGACGAACGCCAGTTACGGTTAGGATTGACAGCGGTCATACGCGGAATCTTATTGGATGTTCCTTCACCGATCCAGCGGTCAAGCATCCAGGACGGACGGTTCATTGCCTGGATATCTCCACGTTGTGAGAAATCGAAGACATCATTACCGGCTGTTCCCTGGAAGAACAGATTCAAATCGAATCCTTTCCAATCGGCACCCAGGCTCAGACCGAAGGTCCAATCGGGCATTCCCTTACCAATCTTAGTCTTATCGGCATCTGTAATCTTACCATCAGGCGTGTTGGATTTCTCGCCGGCTATATCCAGGAAGATAACATCTCCCGGCTGTGCCTTTTCGCCATATTTGCTGTTATACTCGTCGGCCTGTTGCTGGTTCTGCAGAATTCCGCCGGTTTTGTAACCATAGAAGTAGGGGTATACTTCACCGTTTCTACCTTTTACATAACTTCCCACACCCGATGCTCCGGCATCAGCATAGATAGCTTCGCCCGATGCATTACCCAGTTTGATGAGCTTATTGTTAAGGTAAGATGCATTGGCTCCTACGTTGAACGAGAAATCGTTGATCTTAAGTTTGTATGTTGATTCAAATTCGAGACCCCAGTTCTGCATATCACCCGCATTGGCAATAGGAGCACCCTTTCCTACATAGGCAGGAATAGGTTGATCCATCAACATACCGTTGGTATTCTTCTTGAAATAGTCGAAGCCGAAAGTAAGCGAATTATTAAAGAAGCGAGATTCAAAACCTAAGTCAAGCTGTTCAGACTCTTCCCATTTAACATCCGGATTGGCAATTTTAGAGGGACTGCTACCGTATTGCATCGTTGCATGATCGCCCGAACCGAAGTAATAATTCTGTCCGCCGTCCATCAAACTGGTATAACGGAACTGACCGATACGCTCGTTACCGTTCTTACCCCAGCTGGCACGAAGCTTCAGGTTGCTGAACCAATCGGGACGGCTATCCATAAAGGCCTCGTTTGTAACGTTCCATCCTAAAGATACTGAAGGGAAAACAGCCCATTTATGATTGGGTCCGAAATTGGACGAACCATCACGACGTACTGTAGCCTGAATCATATAACGTTCGTCGAAGTTGTAGTCGATACGACCGAAATAAGATGCCAGCGTCTGGTTGGAGAATCCTCCTGTTCCACCTGCCACGCGCTCTTCATCACGATCTGCAATGGCCGAATTGATATTAGCCTTGTCGGGATTGGTTTCCAGCAGGTCAAAATCGTCGCCATACAATTCACGCAGGGTGTATTCCTTGGCCGACTGACCCAACAAAACGGTCAGGTTGTGCTTGTCGTCGAATGTTTTGGTATAGGTAAGTGTATTTTCAACCTGCCAGGTAAAACCACGGTGCATGTTTGAGAATACAGAGCTCTGGGTGATATTCTTACCCTGCGTAGCCAGGAAGTAAGGGAATGTATAGCCGTCGTTACCCCAGAAAGCCAGGTCGGCGCCGTAGCTTGATTTGAACTTCAAACCTTCATAAAGATCCAGTTCGCCCCAGAAGCTGGCAACAAACTTGTCTTCATTCAATGTGGAGGAAGTAGGTGCATTAAGCATCCCGACCGGATTGGCGATTTCCTGGAAGCCTCCGGCAGGAATGGTGTAGACCTTTCCGTCTTTATCTTTAACAGCATGTGGATAAGAAGCCAGCACCGATTCGGGATTGGTTGCATATACAGGTACTGTTGGGTCGAAAGCCAATGCACTACCAAGTATTGATCCATATTCAGAGTTGGTCTCGATACCCGATGATTTAGCTCTTGCATAGCTGATATTCACTCCAACCCTCATTTTATTCAGGAAGGAACGATCTTTAGTCTCAAATACGTTGTATGTGCTGTTGGTTCTTAATGACCAGCGGTTGTAGTTGGACTTTCCATAATTACCACCCACAATACCTTCCTGATCAAAATAACCTAGTGATAGAAAATAAACAATCTTGTCTGATCCGCCGTTAACGCTTACCTGGTGACTCTGCACCGGTGCGTCGTAATTAAATGTTTCATCCTGCCAATCTGTACCTTTTCCTGCTGATGCGATTTGTTCGGGCAGGTATTTAGGCGCATTGCCATCATTTACCGCCACTTCATTCATCAGCGTCATGTACTCGGTTGCATTCAGAACAGATCTTTTCTTCCATGGATTCTGCAATCCATAGGTAAAGTCGTACGTAATATTTGTCTTTCCGGATACACCCGACTTGGTGGTTACCAGAATAACCCCGTTGGCTGCACGTGCACCGTAAATGGCTGCCGATGCAGCATCCTTCAATATTTCCACAGACTGGATATCTGTAGGATTCAGGTAGTTGATACCTCCGTCAACCGGCATACCATCCACAATGTAAAGAGGTTCACTGTTGTTTACCGTACCTACACCACGGATACGCACCTTCGAATCGGCTCCCGGCTGACCCGAGCTTTGGGTGATCTGCACACCGGATACCTTTCCTTTCAAGGCATCTTCAATGCGAGAAGGGGTTGTATTATTCAGATCTTCGGCAGTCACACGGCTGATTGCTGCCGTAACCACACTCTTCTTCTGCACACCATAACCAACTACAACCACCTCATCAAGGGTTTCTGTATCTTCCTGAAGGGTGATATTCATAAGTTTGGATCCATCGGCTGCAACCTCTAAAGGTTTATAACCGATATAGGTTATGGAAAGCATACTTTTTGCCGGAACGGCAAAGGAGAACTGACCATCCAGGTCAGTGATCGTACCTATAGAGGTACCTTTAACTACTACATTTACTCCTGGAAGCGGTAAATTATCCCCTCCCGACACCACTACTCCTTTAATCTGTATATCTTGGGCGAACACAGAAAAGGCAGTGCACCATAGAAACACAATGACTAATAAATTTCTCATAAATTATTAAATTAAGATTGACTGTTGAAACAGTGCAAACATAAGTTAATAAGAAATGATAAATTTAAAAATGTCCTACACGCGAATACGGCAAAGCACTAAAATTAATACGACAACAATTCGATTCAAAAAGTTAACAGCCTGTTATTCAATTGAGTTTAAATACTCAAGTAAATTTATTTCACGTTCAAGACCAATTCGTTTGCGTAATCTGTATCGCATGGCTTCTACTCCTCTTACGGATATATTTAGAAGCGGAGCCATCTCTTTAGATGATAAATCCATCTTAAGGAAGGCACACATCTTACGTTCGCTAAGGGTAAGATCGGGATGTCTTTCGCTCAGCTTGGTCATAAAATTATTATGAACCAGGTCGAATTGCTCCTCGAACCGTTTGAGCAGATCGTCGGACTGCATATTGGAATCGATTCGGCTGTTAACGTTGACAAGCATACGTTTCACCTTTACAAAAGGTTCTCCCCGCATCTCCTCCATCACCTTGAAAAGATCTTCCTTTATGTCGGTCAGAATCTCATTCTTCCTTACAAAGTTTATGGTAAGATTGGCCATCTCCTGACTCTTATGCTTCAACTCGTATTGGAGTTTCTCGTTGTTCAGGCGCATGATCTCGTTTTCCTGAAGGGTGGTCGTCTTAATAAACTGCTCTTCTTTCAGACGCATAGCTTTTTCTTTTTCGGCCAGTTCGAAAAGCTTCTTACGGCGGATTCGCCATTCATCCAAACGATAGACAAAATAGGCAATAACAACCAAAAACATAAAATACACAAAATAGGCCCACATGGAACGATACCACGGAGGTAGAATAACAAAGGAAAAGGAGGTCTGCGATACCGAACCATCCGAATCGATGGACTCAAGTTCGAAGGTATAACTGCCTTCCCTTAAATTACTGAATTCCTTTGATTCGGAAGCCGAAGGCTCAGACCATGAGCCATTAGGACTCAGTCTGTAGCGGTACATCACACTTTTCTCCCTGTCGAAGGCATGAAGCGTATATTCAAAGCGAAGGGAGTTGTTCCTATATTCAATTTCCGGAACAGCCTCCATTCCCATAAAATTGGCGCTGTAAAGGAGGATATCCTTGGGGAAAGAGGTGTAAACCTTTTTAATAAACAGTTCGTTGTTATCCTCTTTCGGTTTGTTGTACGTCAGATCCAGCAGAGAAAAGCCATATTCATTGGGAATGATCACCGTCGAATCGTTTATCAGCTGAAAGGTTTCATAGTAGCGGATAAAATCCATCTGCTTGTGGTTAATAGGGAACATCATCGATGAAAGCACCCTTCCCTCTTTGTTGAACTTAAGCACCCCGATGCCGTTGCGATCCAGCCCGATGACCGAATCGCCGTATTGCTTCAATATCGAATGAGGAAAAGACTGGGGAATAGCAGAACTGAGTTCCATTTTATCTTTTCCGGCATTGTAAGTGTATAGCCCAGAATCGGTTGAGAAATAGAGAGTCTTCCCCAGCTTGCTGATATAAAGATTGCGGGTGGACATCAATCCATCCCTCAGGGTATAAAACCGGCTCCGGGTCACCTTACAGGCAACCGTATCAATCTCAATACGCAGGGGGCCTTCAGAAGTATTACGGATCCAGGCTACTTCGGGCGACTCAAACTCAAAGTTCTTAAACCAGTCGTTCACCCCCTCCAGCTTTGCTTTAACACGCCACTTATCAGCAACTTTTTCCAATACATACATCCCTTCATAACCTCCTGCCCACAACTTGGACGGATTGCCCGGCGACTTTGTACAGGTCCACATCCCCCTTAACCCGGGAACGGATTCAATGGTTTTACCATCCAGAATGTAGAGGCCCTTGTCATGCATGCAAAATAGTTTTCCGTCTATCTCCTTTAAGTCCCAGACCTGTCCGCTAAACTGAGGGATAAACTCTATCTCGGCCGATAATTCTCCAAAACGGACAGGCCAGGAGGTACGATAAACGCCGCTATTGGTACCCAGATAGAGAAAACCTTTGTAAATAACGGAGGCATAGCCTGCACCGGACGAATACGGATAGGTATACAGCGTGGTGAAAGGGGTATCCAACGAAATATAATCAATGCCATTATCAAGACCCAGCCAAAGATTGTTTCGTTTATCAAAGGCGATATACAAAACCGTATTGTTCTGCAAACCGTTCCTTTCATTGTAAAATTTTATCTTATGATTCTGCAGGTTCACGAGTACAAGTCCCCGGCGCACCGTACCGATGGCCAGCATATTTCCCGAAACAGCCATGGAAAAGACCTCATTGGATCGGAGAAAAGCCTCTGCACCTGTTACAAGAGGAGTCACCGTCGTCCCTTCCACGTAATAAAGTCCATCCAGCGCTGTAGCCACCAACATACCGGATTGATAAGGGGCTATGCTACGGATATGCTTCCCTATCAGTTTATCACCTCCCGAAAGAGGAAAGAATTTATTTCCCACCAATACAAAAACTCCTTTTGTGGTACCGATATACAGCGTGCTGTTTATAACTGCCGAGCAATCGATCTTTCCAACCGAAGGCACCAGGCTGAACTCGTCGCCGTACTGCTTAACGACCACCCAGTCGGCCACATAATAAAATAGATTCTCAACATGGTACACACCCCAGTAGGCCCCGTTGAACCGCTGGGTAGGAGGAAGTGAATCCGAAAGGTTCACATACTGCAGATTGCCGCTCGCGTTGGGTGTAAAATATCCGAATTCACTATCGCCACCCACATAAATACGGTTCAGCTTTTCGGAAACAAATACAGATCTTACATCCGTTTCGTTGTGGATGGGGAAACGGTTCCATTCGCTCCCATCGTATTGAAGCAGTCCGTTCTTATTACCAAAATAGATCCAGTTTTCGTTGAATGCCTTTATCTGCCATGTCTGAGAACCTTTGCCAAAAAGCTCTTTCTTGTAATTTGTGACAAAATGGTTCCATTCCGCAAGCAAATCGGAAGAGAGTAATAATAGCAAGCTCAGGGTATATATGATTCGGTTCTTATACATGGTTCGATAGTATTGAAATTCATTAACAGCACAAATGTACAAAAACAAACGATACAAATCCGTTAATAAAACAAAACCGGCCGGAGGTGATCCCCCGGCCGGTACATAATCAATCAACTGTCTCAGTTACTGTTTTATTCTTATTCAACAACGAAAGAACCTTTCAAAGCCGCACGGCTGTCGCCTCCTACCCACAGGTTGAAATCACCGGCCTCAACAACCTTCTTCATATCGATGTTCCAGAAGGCGAGCTCCTGTATCGGCAGACTGAAGCTTACACTGCGGCTTTCGCCCGACTTCAACGCGATGCGTTCGAAGCGCTTCAGCTCCTTTACCGGACGCGTTACTGAACCGAAACGGTCCTGAACATACAGCTGCGCTACCTCCGTTGCATCGTATTTACCCGTATTGGTCAGATCGAAGCTTACCGTAAGTACGTCGCCCTCCTTCAGTTTCTCTGAAGATAGCTTCAGGTTGTCGTATTTGAATGTGCTGTAAGACAAGCCGTAACCAAAGGGATACAGCGGATCGTTACCCGCATCCAGATAGAACGAGGTGTTACCCAGCGAGGTCTGTCCAGCTTCCGCAGGGATATCCTGCAGCATCGTCTCCGTGCCCTGGAAAGGACGGCCCGTGCTGTTGTGACTGTAATAAAGCGGAATCTGACCTACCTCTTTCGGGAAGGTCACTGGCAGTTTGCCGCTGGGTACTGACTTGCCGAAGAGCAGATCCGCCAGGGCCGGGCCGCCCATCGTGCCCGGATGGAAGCTGTAAAGCAAGGCATCGGACAAGGCTGCCTCTTTACCGATAGTTAGCGGTCTACCCGCCATTACGATCGTAACCAGAGGTTTACCCGTATTGGCTACCGCCTCGATCAAAGCGCTCTGCGCGCCCTGCAGGTTCAGGTTGGCCAGACAGTGGGCCTCGCCGGACAGGATGGATTCCTCTCCTACAAAAGCCAACACCACATCTGCCGATGATGCGGCACGTACCGCTGCGGCGATACCGCCCGTATTCGTATCCCGGCTGTAGCTTACGCCCGGGGCATACACGATCTTGATCTTATCGCCATAAGCTGATTCCAATGCCTTCAGGGGCGTTTGGGTATAGTTCTTGTCCCCGTCGAACACCCACGTACCCATCTGGTCGTGCGGTGCATCCGCCATCGGACCGATTACGGCGATGGTCTTTACGGATTCTCCCAGAGGTAACACCGAACCTTCGTTCTTTAGAAGTACGGCCGACTCGATGGCTGCCTCCTTGGCTGCCTCCAGGTGTGAAGCTGCGTAAAGCACCTCTCCCTTGCTCTCATCCACATACGGATTCTCAAACAACCCGAGACGGAACTTCACACGCAGGATGTTACGTACTGCATTGTCGATCGTCTCCTCCTTCACCTTACCTTCCGAGATCAGTTCCTTCAGGTGGTTCACGTAATGGTAGCTTACCATCTCCATGTCGACACCCGCATTCACAGCCTTAAGCGCCGCTTCCTTCCCGTCGGCACAAAAGCCGTGGGCGATCATCTCCCCTACCGAAGCCCAGTCGGATACCACAAAACCGTCGAAGCCCCACTCCTTGCGCAGTACATCCTTCAGGATATAACCGTTGCCCGAGGCAGGGATGCCGTCGTTGTCGTTAAAGGAGGTCATATAGGTAGCTGCTCCGGCTTTGGCTGCCGCCTCGAAAGAGGGCAGGTACACATTGCGAAGCAACCGTTCCGGAATATGGGTGGAGTTATAGTCGCGGCCACCTTCTGCTGCCCCGTAGCCCACAAAGTGCTTCGGACAAGCTGCGATGGAGGTGGGATTGTTCAAAGAATCTCCCTGGAATCCCTTCACCATGGCGGCACCCAATACCGAGGTCAGGTAGGTATCTTCACCCAGACTCTCCGCAATGCGGCCCCAGCGGGGATCGCGGGAGATATCCACCATCGGTGCGAAAGTCCACCGCACCCCTACCGAAGAGGCTTCGATGGCGGCAATGCGCGCACCCTTCTCGATCAGATCCGGATTGAACGAAGCCGCCTGTCCCAGCGGAATAGGGAAAATCGTCTTGAATCCATGGATCACATCACGGCCCACAATCAGCGGAATGCCCAGGCGCGACTGCTCCACTGCCGTACGTTGGTAGGCATTGATGGTTTTGGCATCGGCCACATTGAGGATAGAGCCCACTTCACCCTTCTTGATCAGCTCGGCGGTTGTATTTACATCACCCGACGGACTGATCTGATTCATCTGGCCGATCTTCTCTTCCAGCGTCATCTGGGAAAGCAAGGCCTCCACCCTCTTCTCCACATCGTTGCTTTTTACCGAAGTGGAGCTTTGGCATGAAACCAATGCTGCCAAAAGCAAGCAACCTGTGATAATTCTCTTGTTCATATATACTAATTTATTTATACATTTAGTTCAACATATTCCAACCATATCCCGACCCACCGAAAGAATAACCCTCTACAGGATAGTTGATGTTCCTTACCAAATAAAAGAGCTTACACTCCTGGAAGGCACCTTACAGTTAAATGTCTGCTCATCTGCCGAAACCCGGATGTCCACTTCGGCATCCGTATCGTTCTGCAATACCAACCCATAGGTACCGTCGGGATTCAAAACAGCGGTATAATATACCCCATCCTGTTGCATACCCTTGGTCTCTATACGGTAAGCACCCGGCTTGATTACCTTTGAAAGATGGCCCATTGCATAATAATGGCTGTTTTTAACCATCGTCTTGTAATCTTTTGAACTGATATCGATGGCACCCAGACACATGTTGCAACCATGAGGTCTGTAGGGAGCATGATTTTCATCCAGCATCAGGTTCCATACCATAACCGCTTTACAGAAGTTATTGATAGTACCGATACCTACCTCCCTCATATTCCACATCAAATCATTGGCAAACGAATAGCCGTCGCCCCATTCGCCAATAGATATTTCCGTAAAATAGAGATTCTTGTCCGGACGAACCGTATGAATGCGGAGCATCTCAGACTTGTCGCCTCCATAGGCATGGAAAGCAGCTCCGTCGATATACTGTGCTGCATCCGCATCTGCATAGATATGCTCCGGATAGCCTACCTGATCGGCACACTCTTCCTTGTCAGGATAATCGTAATTGTAGTTGTGATCGTAAGCAACAATCTTGGTCTTGATACCCGCAGCCTTGAAGGCCGGTCCCAATGCCGTTTTAATAAAATCACGTTGTTCCTGCCATGTCATGAACAAAGAAGCCGAATTCCCTCTGTTTAGAGGCTCATTCTGAATGGTGGTCGACTCAATCATGAATCCCTCCTTCTCCATCGCCTGGATAAACTTCACAAAATAAGTAGCATAATCCTGGTAGTATGCAGGATTAAGCTGTCCGTCTACCCAGGAAGGGAACGGTTTTAAATCCTTCAGGTTGTTCACCTTCATCCAGATTGGAGGAGTCCACGGCGAACTCATAATCTTTACCTTGGGATTAATCGCCAGAATCTCTTTCAGAATAGGAAACAGGTCCCGTTTATCCAATTCGTGGATGGCAAAGTTTTCGATACCTACCGAATCGCAATGCGTATACTCGTCCATCGAAAAGTCGGAACAGCCCATGGAGATACGGATGTAGCTATACCCCAATCCATCTACCGGATCAAATGTCTCTTTAAGCAATGCCGTACGGTCTTCGGGTTTCATCTTCAACAAATTGTAGCAAGTTGAACCTGTGATTGCCGCACCAAAGCCATCCATCTCCTGAAATTTTACCGCCGGATTCAGAACAATTGTATTCGCATCCGCAGATGAACCATTATCCAATGGAATGGATAATGGTTTGAAGACCATAGACTGGTCTGCGGTGGTAACAAACGCATTCACATTCTTCTGCGCAGTACAAGCAGAAAACAGAATGGACGTTGCCAGCCCCAGACCGGCCATATGGGTTGTTAATTTACTAATTCGCATAAAATCTTATTTTTTTTCTGTAAGCGTCATCACCGCCTTTTTATTGCCCTGTGAAACATCCAGCGTAATAACATACCACTTGTTGGGATCCAGAATCAGATCGGCAGCAGCCTGGAAGTTACCTGAGTCAGTCACATAAATCATATCCGTTTGTGTAGAAACGTAATCGGCACCTACGAATTCGCCGCCCCAACCCTTCTGATAGAAGAACTTAAAGTCGTATTTATTGGCAATTGTACCGTCTTCGTTGAAGGTAACCGGATAAGGCTTAAAGGTAAGCTGGAACTTTTTATCTCCGATCTTAGCCATACAAAGCGCCTTGTCGGGATTCCAGTTTACATTGTTTTCGTGGGTAGGCTTACCGATACCCCAGCCAATTACCCAGATTGCATTTCCATCCTTGTCAAGGGCAGAAAGATCATTGCCGTTCATATGTTCGACACTAAAATATTTACGTTCAAAATTGGCAGTAACCCTGTATTTACCGCTAACCGGCAAGAAGGTAAGCTTACCGTCCGCACCTTTGGTGAAGTAATCGGAATCAATCCACCACTCATCATAATCAGCTATACCCGACACCTCGATAATCTGTCCCTTTGTAAACTCCTTTTCAATCTTGTAATTATTGTCGTCCACCATGGCCATTTCACTTCCGGCAAACATCAACTTGATAAAAGGTGCAGCTGCATAGGTAAGCGTATTGAATTCGATATCGTAGGTTCCGGCCGTAGAGTTTGAAAACGAGATACCGTTGGTAGTCCCCTCAACAATGGCACCATTTGCAAAACCGAATACTATTTCATTTCCGGCAGGAGTAACGGTGGGAGTCTTGATATACCCTTTAATCTTCTGTGGAAATTCCGAAGTAGCCTTGTATTGATATAAACCTGCACGCTCCATACGATACTCACCTCCTGCCGTTACAAATGTAAGGTACGGATAATCCGGACGGGTAAGAGGAACATTGAATTCCTGTTCGGTGATGGTAAAGTTGATGTTCTGCAGTACAAGTTTCAGAGTAGCCGTTGCGTTGGGCACATTGGCGTAGAAAGGAACAAATATCTTTCCTTTGTAGTCGCCTTTGGTCTTTGTACGGATTACGGTTTCAGACACCTTCTCGTCGCCATAAAAGAGCTGGGCCTTCAGTGTTGAAAGAGGCACATCGTTATCCGCCACTTCGGCACTGAATGCAAGACTGTCGCCAAACATAGCCGCCCCAATCTGTGTTGTGGGGTTGATAACCGGATTACCCGGAACCAGATCGTCGTCTTCGCAAGCCGCTAAACTTAACAAACCTGCAAGAGCAAAAACTAATGATTTATATTTTTTCATGATTCTGTTATTTTTAAAAGTAAAAGATTTATTATTTCCACTTGACGGAGACCACCGATTTGGCGGAGACTTCGAAAGTGAATGTATGTGATCCGTCTGCCAGGGTAATATTGAGCGGTTTATCCGTATCGTTTTGCATAACGGCCGCATAAGAGGCATCCGGGTTCACAAAAGCGGCATAATACAATCCGGTTGCCTTGTAACCGGTAGTAGCTATACGCTTTGCTCCGGGAGCAACAACCTTGGCAAGGTGACCGATGGTATAGTAATGCGAATTGCGGGTCATCGTTTTATAATCAGACTGAATATCGATAGCTCCGTAGCAGGTTGTACATCCTCCGGGACGATTCGGTCCGTGATTTGCATCCAGCATAAAGTTCCACACAATCACCGCCTTTGCCCAGTTATTGATCGTACCCAGACAAACTTCGTTCATATTCCACATCAGGTCGTCTGCAAAACTATAGCCCCAGCTGCCGATGGATATCTCCGTAAAATATAAATTCTTGGAGGTATTCCTTGCATGCACATCCGCCAGCTCCGACTTGTCGCCGCCATACGCATGGTATGCCGCCCCGTCGATATACTGAGCCGCCTCGGGATCACTGTAAATGTGAAGCGGGTAATCGATCTGATCCTTGTTTTCGGCCCTATCGGCATCATAGTTGTAGTTATGATCGTACACGATGATTTTAGACTGTATACCCGCACTTCTGAAAGCCGGTCCGAGTGCAGTCTTGATAAAGTCGCGTTGCTCCTGCCAGGTCATATACAACGAAGCCGAGTTGTAACGGTTTAAAGGCTCATTCTGGATCGTTACCGAAGTAATATTGATCCCTTCAGACTTCATTGCCTCGATATACTTCACAAAGTAGGTGGCGTATTCCTGGTAATAAGCGGGATTCAGTTGTCCGCTTGTCCACGAATCGAAAGGTTTCTTCTCTGTAAGGTTGTTCACCTTCATCCACTTCGGACAGGTCCACGGCGATGCCATGATGCGGATATCCGGCCGGATGGCCAGAATCTCTTTCAGCACAGGAATCACATAGGTTTTATCCTCTGTATGCAGGGCAAAGTTTTCAATCCCTTTGGTATCGCAATGGGTATATTCGCTCAGTGAAAAATCAGAGCAACCCATGGAAATCCTTATATAACTGTAACCCATCCCCGAAACCGGATCGAATGTTTCCTTAAGCAGTCTGGCACGGTCGCCGGCCGACATCTTAAGTAAATTATAACAGGTAGAACCCGTGATCGCCGCACCGAAGCCCTCCATCACCTGATAACTTTCCGCCGGATTGAGCGTAATGGTATATGGCGACATATTCGGCTTGCTATTGAAGGCGATTGAGTCGTGGAAAAACTTTCTGCTGCCGTTGGCCGTGGTGATAAACAGATCCACGTCGGAAGCTACCGTTCCGGGTTGATCCGGATCCGGTACACCTCCATTGTCTTTAGGATCACTGCCACAAGCTGTGAAGAGCAAAAGAGCGGTAAAAAATACGATCGGTAATTTTGCAAACATGCTGATGCTCATTAATAACCCTTGTTTTGAGTCAAATTAGGATTCTTGTCGATCTGAGTCTGCGGTACAGGCAACAGAACAGTCTCTTCGGTAACGGGAGTCATCGGTAATCGGCCCGAATCGCGTGTATTCAGACTATTGAGTATGCTGAACACCTTACCGGTACGTACAAGGTCGAACCAACGTTGTCCTTCATAAGCCAGTTCAAGTCTGCGTTCATTCAATACGGCATCCGCCATCTTCTCTTTCGAACTTACAGTAGTTGCAGGTAAATCAGCTAATTTGGCCCGGTTGCGAACTGTATTAACAAGTGCGGCTGCAGCCTGCAGGTTTCCGGTTTCCACATACGCTTCGGCCTTCAACAATAAAATATCTGCCAAACGGATCTTGATAATGCTGTTGTACTTGGAACGGGTCTTATACATGAAAGGATAATGATCCGAAGGATAGTGGTTACTCCAGGAAGGTTGTCCCCATACAATGGCCTGGTTCATACGAACATTGTCGCCTTCATTTTCGTAAGCCTGAATCAGATCCCTCGAAGGAGTGATCCATTTAGCCCAGTTGTATGTACTGTTCGGGTCCACATGGTCGATACCAAACATCCAGGTTACCCAATTGCCGCTACCTACAGGGTAGGTAACTTCAAAGATCGATTCGGATGTATTACGGAAATTCACATCGGTTTTTGCATCATTAACAGAAAACAGATCGGAGAAATCGGGAACCAATTTGAAACCATCGTTCTGTACAGCCTCTG
Source organism: Macellibacteroides fermentans (assembly GCF_013409575.1). Taxonomy (NCBI): domain Bacteria; kingdom Pseudomonadati; phylum Bacteroidota; class Bacteroidia; order Bacteroidales; family Porphyromonadaceae; genus Macellibacteroides; species Macellibacteroides fermentans. Next base: position 630,239 of record NZ_JACCCY010000003.1, read on the forward strand.
CATATTGAATTACCTTAGCGTAATCGCGTACCGGTTTTTCTGCATAAACACGGGCCAGCAACGCATTGGCGACTGACTTGGTAAGCAGGAATTTATTACCGGCATTCACAGCAGGTGCACCACCGGGTTCCAGAGCTGCGTTCAGGTCGCTGATAATCTGTGCATACACTTCGGCAACCGGTTTACGTGACGGATACAACAGAGGATACACCTCTTCCACATTTTCGGCAGTAATATCCGGAGCCTCTTCGGTTACAACCGGTACATCGCCCCATAATCTTACCATATCGAATAAGATCCAGGCTCTCCAAATCTTGGCTTCCGCCTTCCACTGCTTGCGTTCTGCCTGGGTAAGAGACTGGTCGGGAACCAGATCCACGTTATTAATCACACGGTTGGCCGTGTTGATATACCCTAAAAATGCATTCCAGTCACGTTCAATATTCTTGTTGGTTCCATCCTGAGTCTGTTGCTCGAGGGAGGTGAGCTCGGCGCCCGAAGAGCCGCAATAAGCATTATCGGAATGAGTCTCATTCAGTACAAGCATATCCGCATACCAAGCCTCCTGTGCATTCTGAATAGCTTTATAGATACCATCGTACTGCGTTTTCATCTCTTCTTTTGTCTTGAACTTGACAGAAGTATCTGTCGTATCCTTACCGCCTACCGTTATTTCGCTGAAGTCGGAGATAGGATCCTGATCAAGGGAACAAGATGTTGCAAAAAGCACCGCTCCCATGAATAAACCTAGTTTTATTCTATTTTTCATAATACGATTCTATTAAAATTCAACATTAACACCAAAAACATACGATCTAACCTGAGGATAGGTACCCCAATCTATACCCTGAACAGTAGCACTGCCACCCCATTGGTTCACTTCGGGGTCGAAACCGGAATAGCCGGTAATTGTGAACAGGTTCTGGGCTGTTACATAAGGTTGTAATCTGCTTACACCCCATTTCTTAAGTAATCCGCCAGCAAAATTGTATGATAAAGTTACCGTTTTCAGGCGTACAAAGCTACCATCTTCAATAAAACGGGTGGAAGCCTTCAGGTTATCCGTAGTGGCAACCGCACGCGGCATATCCGTAATCTGTCCGGGTATTCTCCAGCGGTTAAGTACTTCCGTAGATTGATTCTTGGCATCATACATTCCTTCTGTTTCCATACGTGATGCGTTGTAGATATCATTTCCAACGGCACCCTGGAAGAATATATTCAGGTTAAAACCTTTGTAAGAAAGGTTGTTTGTAAGACCAAAGGTGAAATCGGGATTTGGATTTCCGATGTATGTTTTATCACTGGAGGTAATCTTTCCATTTCCATCCAGGTCGCGGTACATAAGGTCGCCTGTTTCAGGATCAACTCCGTCGCTGATGTAACCCCAGAACATACCTAAAGGCTGACCGGGTGTCATACGTACTACATTCTCGCTGGTAGCTTCGGATGTCTGTGCATAATAGTACACATTCTGCAAAGTAAACTTCTTTACCTCGTTGCGGTTCAGAGAGATATTGAAATCGGTATCCCACTTGAAAGCCTTTACAAAATTCTTCGAACTTACGGCAAACTCGATACCCTTGTTCACCATTTCGCCTTCGTTACGGGTAATTGAACCCACATCGGAAGTAGAAGGCAATGGAACATCCATCAACAAATCTGTGGTATACTTGTAGTAAGCGTCCGCATTAAACACCAAACGGCTGTTGAAAATAGACAGGTCCACCCCAATATTGGTTTGTGTAGTAGTTTCCCAGGTAAGGTCCTTGTTCTTCATGTTAGCAGGCGAAAGGATCACCATGGCGTTTTCCTTTCCTGTTTCCCACCAGTTCTGACGGGTGATGTTGTATCTCTGAAGATAGGCATAGTCACTGATACCCGACTGGTTACCGGTCTGTCCCCATCCACCGCGAAGTTTTAAATCATCAATCCAGGTGATATCCTTCATAAATTCTTCGGAAGAGATACGCCATGCAGCCGAGAAAGAGGGGAAATAGCCCCAACGTTTGGCCGGAGAAAGCTTGGAAGAACCGTCTGAACGGAAGTTGGCGGTAAACAGATACTTGCTGTCGTAGTTATAGGCAACACGGCCCAGGTAAGACATGATGCTCCAGTCGGCGGCACGTGTACCGTTACCCTGTGAAACTTTATTTCCGGCATTCAGTGTCTTGATTTCAGAATTCATAAAGTGACTTACAGTCTGGTAGCTTTCCGACCATTTGGAAGTGGTACCGGAAGTACCCGCCATTACATTGAAGCTGTGCTTTCCAAAAGCTTTGTCGTACGTCAGGATGTTATCAAATACCATCACCGTACTTAAAGAGCGATCGTCTGTAGCATTTCCGTACTGAGAACGGCCGTATTCTGTCTTTTTAGGATCCAGGAAACTGGTTTTATGGAAGTAAACACGGTCGATGGAGGTGGTAGACTTAAGCTTCAACTCCGGAAGGAAGGTAATTTCGCCGCTCACGCTACCGATAAGGCGGTTGTTGTTTGTCTGGTTGTCGGCCGTACGCGACATATTTTCCACCGGATGGGTGATATTTGCTCCGTAGAAGTTATTGTTATACTGTCCCGGATTCTGCGCGTCCCAGATGGTTGCGTAGGTAGGTGTGTTGATTACAGAAAGAACAACACCGGCACGGTTGGAACCCTGACCGGAAACGATACCGTTGCTTGAATAATCAGAATAAGCCACATTGGTGTTGAATTTCAACCAAGGACGGATCTGGTTCTCCAGATTGGCTCTCATGTTATAACGTTCGTAGAAGGCTACTTTGATAACCCCGTCTTCTTTGGTATAACCTCCTGAAACATAATACCTCATCTTATCGTTACCGTTAGAGAACGACAACTGATAGTTTTGTGTAACACCCGTACGATACGTTTCGTCGAACCAGTTTGTCTGATCTGTAAGTCCGGAAGGCAGATTAACACGTCCGATTTCCTTCATTAAATCGGCATACTGCGCTACATTCAGAGATTCAACTCTTTTGGCCACATCGGTGATACCAACATGTGCAGTAAAGGCAATCTTGGCATCGCCTCTTGCGCCTGCCTTTGTAGTAATCAATACAACCCCGTTGGATGCACGCGAACCATAAATAGCTGCCGAAGAGGCATCTTTCAGGATTTGCATACTTTCGATGTCGTTGGGACTAAGGAAATTGATTTCACTCATGGGCACTCCGTCCACTACATACAACGGATCATTGCTGGCATTGATGGATGAATTACCACGTACACGCACCACCATGCCTGCACCCGGTTCGCCGTTGGGCTGAATAACATTTACCCCTGCGGCCTTACCCTGAATAGCCGAAGCAGCCGAAATAAGGGGACGCTGATCCAGGTCTTCAGTAGAAACAGTAGCTACCGAAGTGGTAACATCTTTTCTCTTTACAGTACCGTAACCAACCACTACAACCTCTTCCAGCACTTCCGAGTCTTCTCTCAGAACAATGCGCATGGATTTTGTTGCATCGGCAACCAATTCCTGAGGTTTGTAACCAATATAAGAAACCACTAAGAGACTTTTTGCCGGTGCGGCAAAGGAAAACTGACCGTCGAAATCGGTCGTAGTACCGATGGTAGTACCTTTCACTACCACATTAACGCCGGGTAAAGGAAGGTTATCCTCTCCGGAAATAACAACACCCTTAATCTGCACGTCTTGCGCATAAGCAGAAAGGATCGTGCACCACAGGAGCACAAATGTTAACAAATTTCTCATAAAATAATTAAATTAAAGATTTCTTAGTCTGAAACGATGCAAACATAGGGCAATAAGAGGTGCGGAAGTTACATTTTGGTTACCTTCAAATACGTCACAGACAAAATAAGAATACGTCAAATACTCGTTATAAAATTGTAAGTATTTAAATATCAATAGCATTTAAATACTCCAATAAATTTTCTTCACGCTCCAAACCAATTTTTTTACGCAAACGATAGCGGAGCGTCTCTACCCCGCGTACGGAAAGATTTAATAAGGGAGCAATCTCCTTAGACGACAAATTCATCTTCAAAAAGGCACACATCTTACGCTCATTAACGGATAAGTCGGGATGTTTTTCACTTAATTTTGCCATAAAATTGTTATGAACCAGATCGAACTGCTCTTCAAATCTTTTTAGCAGATCGTCGGATTGCATATTGGTATCGATGCTATTGTTAAGCGTTACCAGCATGCGTTTGGCCCTCACGTCGGAATCCGACTTCAATTCGGCCATTATTTTGTAGAGCTCGCTCTTTATATCCATCAGAATCTCATTCTTGCGGACAAAGTTCATCATAAGGTTGGCCATTTCCTGACTCTTATGGCGCAGCTCATACTCCAGCCGCTCGTTCTTTAGAGAAATGATTTCATTCTCCTGTCGTGCAGCAGCCTTGATAAAATCCTGTTCCTTCAACCACATCTCCTTCTCCTTTATGGCCACCTCCTGCTGTTTTTTACGTTTGATGCGCCATTCGTCCCATTGATACAGAAAATACAAGAATGCCATCAACAGCAGGAAATATACAAAGTAGGCCCACATGGAACGGTACCAAGGAGGCAGAATTACAAAAGAAAAAGTAGCCGACGAAACCTTGCCGTCGTTCATCAGCGCCTCTACCCTGAAGGTATAACTTCCCTCTTTCAGTCCACTGTATTCTTTCACCTCGGAGGTGGTATATTCGGACCATTCGGTGGCGGGACTCAGCATAAAACGGTAACGTACCACCTTCTCCAGATCGAATGCATGCATGGTGTACTCGAACCGAAGGGAGTTTTGGCTGTAAGGAATTTCCGGAACGTACGAATTTCCTGTAAAGTTAGCATTAAACAACAACGAATCCTTGGGATAGGTAGAATAGACACTCTTGATAAAAAGCTCGTTGCCGGTTTCCACCTTCTCTTTAAAGGCCAGATCGAGTAAAGAGAACCCATGTTCGTTGGGGATAATTACGACTGAATCTCCAATTATTTCAAAGTTCTCATAGTATTTAATGAAGTCTAGCTGCTTGTGATTGAAGGGATAGATAACAGAAAACATCTTGTCGCCGGTCCGGTTTTTCTTCAATATACCCAGACCATTCCTGCTTAATCCATACAGATCCGTTCGGCCTTTTTTAAGCACCGAATGCGGGAAAGCAACCGGAATGGTACGGTTAGGCACCATACGATCGGCCGCCTTATCATATTCAAACAATCCGGAATCGGACGAGAAATAGAGTTTGTTCTCTAATTTAGAGATAAAAAGATTCCGAATAGATTTCAATCCATCCCTCGAAGTGTAGAATCGGCTACTCTTCACCTTATAGTTTACCGTATCCAGTACAACCCGCAAAGCCCCCTCGTTGGTGTTACGCACCCAAAGAACTTCGGGCGATTCGAACTCGAAATTCTTAAACCAGTCGGAAACCCCTTCCAATTCCTTTAATACCTGCCATTTTCCCTGCATGTGTTGTATCAGATAAAGCCCCTCATAGGTACCCACCCATAATTTATCCGGATCGGTATAATGCGGTACACAGCTCCACACACCACGTAATCCGCTTACCTGTTCGATGGATTTCCCGTCCAGGATAAATAGCCCTTTGTCGTGCATACAGAAAAGTTTCCCGTCAATTATACGCATATCCCACACCTGTCCGCTCAGTTGAGGGATAAAATCGATGGCGGCAGAGGTTTCGGTAAACCGTACCGGCCAACTGGTATGGTAGACTCCGCTGTTGGTTCCAAGATACAATTTTCCCTGAAACAAGACCGAAGCATAACCTGCACCCGACGAATAGGGATAGGTATAAAGATTGGTAAACGGAGTATCCAGCGAAATATAATCGATTCCATTGTCCAGCCCCAGCCATAGGTTATTCCGCTTATCAAAACTGATAGATAAAACCGTATTATTCTGCAAACCGTTCCGCTCGTTGAAATACTTGATCAACCGCGACCGGCGGTTTACAAGAACAAGGCCTCTTCGCACTGTACCTATGGCGATGTAATCACCCGAAACAGCCATCGTAAAAACCTCGTTCTCCCTCATAAACTGTTCGGCTCCGGTAATCAGGGGAGTCACCTTTCCGTTTTCTGCATAGAATAATCCATCCACCGCTGTGGCAATCAGCATCCCCGACTGATAAGGTTCAATACTTCGAATATGTTTTCCCTCCAGCAGTTCCCCTCCTGAAAGAGGGAAGAAACTATTTCCTACTAAAACGAACACCCCTTTATAGGTACCGATGTATAACGAGCCGTTCACCACATTGGAACGGTCTATTTTGTGCACGGACGGAATCAGCGTAAACTCATCGCCCAACTGTTTTACAATAAAGTTATCCGAAACAAAGTAGAATATATTATCCACTTCAAATACCCCCCAGTACCCTACATTGAACTTACTTTGCGCCGGCAGGGAATCCGACAGATTCACATAGAGCAGTTTTCCGGAAGCATCTGCATGGAAATAACCGAACTCTCCCTCACCTCCCACATAAATACGTTTCAATTTAGTCGATATATGCAGCGAACGCACATCTGCTTCGTTGTGGAGCGGATATAATTTCCAGCTGCTTCCCTCGTATTGAAGCAGTCCGTTTTTATTGGCAAAGTAAACCCAGTTTTCGTTGAATGCATTGATCTGCCAGGTTTGCGACCCTTTACCGAACAACTCTTTTTTATAATTTGTGACATAGTTGTTCCATTCCGCAAACAGGTTTGCAGTAAACAACATAAGCAGGCATAGCGTGTAAAGAATACGGATTTTAAACATGTATCAGCACTATTCTGGTTTATTCACCTCGCAAATGTACATAAACTTCGCGCAAAAGAAAACATCAAAGGCTGGTTTCGTCTATAATGTACGTTTGCAGTCTATCCTATTTACCTGGTGCAGGTACTCTTTAACAGAATACCTGCACTGATAGATAGAACTTAGTAATTGCCTTTGCGTTTCTTTACCTCGTCTACGATTTTAGAAAACGATTTCTCCTGTTTTCTTTTCTCGTGGACAGAAGCCGTATAATGCCAGGCTTCCCTGCGGAGCTTAAGATAGCTTTCGTATACGCCACGGTCTAATTCTCCGGTATTGACCGCTTCCAGTACGGCACAACCCTTTTCATTTACATGCTTACAATCTTTAAACCGGCACTTGCCCTCATAAGCTGAGATATCTAATATTTCTGAGAGGTTATCCGTATTATCGTTTGTAACACCGAAAAGTTTTACCCCCGGAGTGTCGATCAGCACACCGGAACCCGGCAACAGTACCATTTCCCTCCGTGTAGAAGTGTGCTTTCCTTTACCTGTAGAATCACTGATTGTTCCTGTCTGCAGAAGTTCCCTGCCGCAAAGAGCATTGATCAGAGTACTTTTCCCCACGCCGGACATGCCCGTAAATACGACGGTTTCGCCTGTATGGATTGTTTCACGCAACATATCGATACTTTCAGGCAATTGCGTACTGGTATAGAAAACCGGCATCTTATGGGAAAGATGTTTTATCGCTTTATTTATCTCATCGGCATCAAATCCTAAATCTGTTTTCGTCAGGATCAATATCGGCTGAATACTTTCGGATGAAAGTTGCAGCATGAAGCGCTCAATACGGCGTACATTGAAGCTGTTATCCAGACTTTGAACTATAAATGCTTTGTCAACATGGGATGCTATAGCCTGTCTTTCCGATACGGAACCGCTTTTAAGGCGATACAGGGTTTTCTTCCGAGGTAGCATAGCCAGAATGATTCCCTTGTCCGTGTCTGTTACCTGGAAAATAACCCAGTCGCCTGTACAGGGATAATCGGATACATCCCTCCCGTAGAGCATATTCCCTGTCATTTCGCAGGAATAGTGCCCTGTTTCAGAAATTACCTCATAACAGGTTTTATGAGTAACTGTTATCCTTCCGTGAATGAATTCTTTGTAACCGGAATTTTGTTTTTGTTGGAAAAGCTCGTCATTCCAACCATATAAATGTAAATCGTGCATTGTTTTGATCTTTAAATAAGGAGACTCTATGGAGGCAATCTCCCTGATTGTTGTTAATTTTCTTCCCAAAAGTCATTTCTTGACAGTGTAAGTATATACAAAAGGGCATACCAATGCCTTAAATCATTGTATACAAATCAAATTATAATTGACATAGAAACGACTCCCGGAAAGAATATCCGAGAACAAACAAAGGGACAATCTGTATAAGAAACACAGATTGTTTGTTACACCAAATCCGATTTAAACATTGTAGTCATGCCACAAAAATACATAATCTTTTGTATTTCAGAAAATTTGAGTCTGATAAGCGCGCTGAATTTTCAAAAGAAAGTTACAAATTAAAAGAGTCGTCCATCGGGTGTAAATTATTTTAGGCTGGATTTTGTGAAAGTGTCCAGACTATCAGTAGAATCATTTCTTATATGTCTGGTTTCCAACACCCCTTCTACGTAAATTTTCCCTTAAGTGAAAAAAAAACTTTACTTAAGGAAAAAATAAATTATACTTAAGGAAAGTTTTGTCGGTACTTTTCTTCTCATTTATCGGTACTTTTTATCTAAAATGTATATACATTTTGGATGATTTATTATGACTTTCGCTGTTCAAAGATATAGGAACTGTTTTCCAAAGATATATGAATTGTTTCTCAAAGATATAGGAACTGTTTTCCAATCATATAGGAATGAAAAGCCAAACAGGTAAGGAAATAAAAACAAATTATACGCAGCCAATTGGCAGGACGCTTACCATCCGTATGACAGATGACAGACGGCATGATAGATGAAAACGGGATCTGTCATGTTTTTTATATTTGAATATCAGTCTATTAAACTCAAAAAATGAGAGATGACAGATGTTTTTGAAAAAAATCGGTTTTAATGGAGCGGAAAGGATAAAATTAAGCATCAATCTTGAAGCATTAGCCATGATTAGGGATAGTGAGTACTTTTTTTTCTTATTTTTGCACAGAAATTCAAGGATTTGATTTTTAAACACATAGTTACCGTCGATAATAATAAAAAATTAGATACTGACATGGAATACAATTTCAGAGAGATTGAGAAGAAATGGCGCGAATATTGGATTGCCAATAATGTTTACAAAGTGGTGGAAGACGAAAGTAAACCCAAATACTATGTATTGGATATGTTTCCTTATCCTTCGGGAGCAGGTTTACATGTAGGACATCCGCTGGGATATATTGCTTCCGATATCTATTCACGCTACAAACGTCTGCAGGGTTTCAATGTATTGCATCCCATGGGATATGATGCCTACGGATTACCGGCCGAACAATATGCCATTCAAACTGGTCAGCATCCCGAAGTAACTACTAAAAACAACATCGCCCGCTACCGCGAGCAGATGGACAAAATAGGTTTCAGCTATGACTGGAGCCGCGAAGTACGCACTTGCGAACCTATTTATTATAAATGGACGCAGTGGGCTTTTATTAAAATGTTTAACAGCTATTACGATAACGCTTTACAAAAAGCAATGCCTATCGCTACACTGGAAGCTGCTTTTGCTGCAAATGGTACCGAAGGTGTGCAGGCTGCCTGCGGCGAAGAACTTTCTTTTACAGCTGCCGAATGGAATGCCAAGCCGGAAAAGGAAAAACAGGCTATCCTGCTTAATTACCGTATTGCCTACCTGGGCGACACCATGGTTAACTGGTGTCCTAAATTGGGTACCGTGCTTGCCAACGATGAGGTGAGCGAAGGTCTTTCGGTTCGCGGAGGTTACCCGGTAGAACAAAAGGTGATGCGTCAATGGTGTTTACGTGTATCTGCCTATGCGCAGCGATTGCTGGATGGTCTGGACGAGATCGATTGGACCGAATCGCTGAAAGAGACTCAGAAAAACTGGATAGGTCGTTCCGAAGGTGCGGAGATGAACTTCAAGGTAAAAGATTCGGATCTTTCGTTTACCGTATTTACCACCCGTGCCGATACGATTTATGGTGTTACCTTTATGGTGCTGGCTCCGGAAAGTGAGCTTACCGATCTGCTTACTACAGATTCGCAGCGTGCGGAAGTTACCAATTATGTGCAGGCTACCAAGAAGAAAACGGAACGCGAACGTATTGCCGACCGTCGTGTAACGGGGGTATTTTCAGGTTCGTATGCCATCAATCCTATTACCGAAGAGGCTATTCCGGTATGGATAAGCGATTATGTACTTGCAGGTTACGGTACCGGTGCCATTATGGCTGTACCGGCGCACGACAGCCGCGACTATGCTTTTGCCAAACATTTCGATCTGCCTATCATTCCTTTGATTGAAGGTGCCGATGTTTCTGAAGAGAGTCTGGATGCCAAAGAGGGTATCATGATGAACTCTCCGCGTGCTGGTCACGAGATAGAAGGCGGACTGGTGCTGAACGGCTTGCAGGTGAAAGAGGCTATTGCAAAGACAAAGGCTTATATCGCCGAAAAGGGAATTGGCCGGGTAAAGGTTAACTTCCGTTTGCGCGATGCTATTTTTAGCCGCCAGCGTTATTGGGGCGAGCCGTTCCCTGTTTACTATAAAGATGGCATGCCTTACATGCTGGATGAATCCAAACTTCCATTGGAATTGCCCGAAGTGGATAAGTTCTTACCTACCGAACAGGGTGAACCGCCTCTGGGACGTGCCAAAAACTGGGTGTCCGACGAAGGCTTCCCATTGGAATTGTGTACCATGCCTGGTTTTGCCGGATCGTCTGCATACTATTTGCGTTACATGGATCCACAAAACACCGAAGCGCTGGTTTCCAAAAAAGCCAACGAGTACTGGCGTAACGTGGACTTATATATAGGTGGTACGGAACATGCCACAGGTCACCTTATCTACAGCCGTTTCTGGAATAAATTCCTTTACGACCTGGGTGTTGCTTGCGAAAACGAACCTTTCAAAAAGCTTATCAACCAGGGTATGATTCAGGGTCGTTCTAATTTCGTATATCGTATCAAGGAGACCAACACCTTTGTTTCGTTGAACCTAAAAGATCAGTACGAAGTTACTCCTATCCACGTGGATGTTAATATTGTGAGCAACGATGTGTTGGATATCGAAGCATTCAGAAACTGGAATCCGGAATACAAGACGGCCGAATTCATTCTGGAAGATGGCAAGTATGTATGTGGATGGGCGGTTGAGAAGATGTCTAAATCCATGTTCAACGTGGTTAATCCGGATGTGATTGTTGAAAAATTTGGTGCCGATACGCTTCGCTTATACGAAATGTTCCTCGGACCGCTTGAGCAGTCGAAGCCCTGGGATACCAACGGTATTGATGGTGTACACAGATTCTTACGCAAGTTGTGGGGGCTGTTCTATACCAACGACGATCAGCTGCAGGTTACTAATGAAGAACCTTCTGCCGAAGAGTTGAAGTCTCTGCACAAACTTATCAAGAAGATCTCTTTCGATATAGAACATTTCTCGTTCAATACTTCGGTAAGTGCATTCATGATCTGTGTGAACGAACTGAGTGCTCTGAAGTGTCGTAAGCGTGCTATACTGGAAAAGCTTATTACTTTGCTTGCCCCCTTCGCACCGCATACCGCAGAAGAGCTATGGCATGTATTAGGTAACGAGTCGACGGTTTGCGATGCTCAATGGCCCGTTTGTAACGAAGCTTATCTGGTAGAAAATACGGCTACTTACGTGGTTTCATTTAACGGAAAAGCTCGTTTCAACATCGAACTGCCGGCTGATATGCCGGCCGGCGAAGTGGAAAAGATGGCTCTTGCCCATGAAAGCGCAGCCAAATGGGTGGAAGGTAAAACTCCCAAAAAAGTCATCGTGGTTCCGAAGAAGATTGTTAATATTGTAATCTGATAATAAAACAACCGTTTCAGGAGTATGATTCATAGTTCCTGAAACGGTTTACTTAATTTGATATAAAATACATATGGGAAAGAAAAGAAAACAAATTACGCAATTATATTATTCCATTAACGATTACCTGCTGATTACACTGGGATTGGTTTTATATGCTTTTGGTTGGACCGCCTTTATATTGTCCAACGAAATTGTTACCGGCGGGGTGACGGGTATCTGCGCCCTTATCTTCTTCTCTACAGGATTGCCGGTTTCTGTATCTTATATTGCAATAAACATCGTTTTGCTGATTATAGCATTTAAGGTGCTGGGAGCCAAATACCTGATAAAGACTGTCTTTGGAGTTGTAGGTCTCTCGGTTCTGCTTACTTTGTTTCAATATGTATTTACCGAACCAATTCTGAAAGGCGAACCGGCCATGGCCATTGTTATTGGTGGTATTTTATGCGGTGCGGGTCTGGGTCTGATTTTTTCGGGTAACGGTAGTTCGGGTGGAACCGATATCATTGCATCCGTTGTAAACAAGTATAGAAATATATCCATAGGAAGAGCTATGATTTTTTGCGATTTCATTATTATCGGTTCCTCCTATTTTCTGTTTCACAGTGTTGATAAGATTGTTTTTTCCTTTGTAGAAATGCTGGTGTGCAACTATGTGCTCGACATGGTGCTGAACGGGAACCGCCAATCTGTTCAGTTTTTCATCTTTTCGCCCAAGTACGACGAAATATGCGAACGGATTATATCGGATATAGGCCGTGGTTGTACCATTCTGGACGGTACCGGCGGCTATTCGCACAAATCGGTAAAGGTGGTGGTGGTACTTGCAAAGAAGTCGGAATCCGTGGCCATATTCCGACTCGTAAAGCAGATAGACAATAAGGCGTTTATCTCCCAAAGTACTGTCAGGGGAGTTTACGGAGAGGGTTTCGACCCAATCAAGACTTAAATGTTCCGGTTATCTTACCTGAAGATACTTAACGTATAATCTTTATATTGAGAATCGATTCCTCCAGCATCCAGCAAGCTGTGAAAAAGGAAATCGGTTCTCATTTTTTTATCACGTTTTTGCATAGCCTTCTCGTATTTTTGAGGGTAATCGGCTTTGTAGGATGCCGACATCCAGACCATGCCTGCCGTTTGCTGCGTGACGGGCGATTGAGATGCATGTAGCCAGATTCCGTCTTCACCCAAAGCTTCGCCGTGATCCGACAAGTACACGAGTATAGCTCTTTCATTTCTCAACTTTCCGATAAGGCTATGAATGAAATAATCGGTATACAAAACAGTATTGTCGTACGAATTTATCATTTCTTCTTTTGTGCAGGAGGAGATAATTTTGCTTTTGGTTACCGGTTGATAACCGGCAAATGAATCGGTGTAATGGGAATTATACCACCAATGGGATCCGATTGTGTGAAGAATAATCAGTTTTTTATCGGCGGCCGACTTCAACGCTGAATCAAATAGGGGAAAAAGAGATTCGTCCACCCATTTATCGAACACATAGGAAGATTTCTCTATATTGGCATAAAACAAAGAATCGCATTCGTGCATAAAGTATGCATAACTTTTGGCCGACTCCTGATTGGCCAGCCAGACTGTATAGTAGTTGCACGAATTAAACATACTTACGAAAGATTCTTCGGTAAAGGCTCTGTCCGGATTAAGACTGTCCGCCCTGGTGAGTATATGCGGCAGGCTTCGATTGGTGTAGGTATATTCCGTGTGTATGTTTTTAAAGGAGATAATATCTTCCTTGCTTAGCAAAGGGGTGGTATTTCGCTGGTATCCGTTCAGTCCCAAATGATCTGGACGCAAAGACTCACCCAATACGAACACCACCGTGAGGGGTTTATCGTCTGTGCATTTACTTTGCTCTGTTAAGCTGATCCGCTGTTGCTTTATGCTTTGTTTTTCTTCGTTGTATTTGCTTGCAGTATAATAAATATTGAATGGTATACGTTCTGATATAGGTCTTTGAAAGGCGCTTACGTTTGTTAAGAAAAGCATGCCTGCCACTCCAGTAAGCAGGAGACCCGGTTTATATTGGACAATGCCTAGTTTAAAACGCAGGTAAACAAGGCCTGCCGACAAAAGCAGGGCTGCCAATAGAAACAATATAAGTCCGCCGCTTACCAGTTGCGCAGAGGTTCCCAGGTCGTTATCCAGCGCCGCATCCAGCAACATGGGAGTCAAGGTAGCATTGATGGTGTACCTGAAATAGGCCAGCACTGCCGATACCAAGGTTAGCAACGGCATAAGGAACAGGAAAATGTAACGGTTTACCGATAAAATAAGCATTACAAAAAAGAGACTGAGGGTTACAACAATCCATTGCATAAATAGTATGCAAACGTCATTAAATGAATTTACAGGAATGGTAAGAAAGTCGGTCGACGTAAACATGAGTGCTATAAACAGGGTGCTGATACATACAAAAAGGTAGTATCTTTTATGGATGTTTAGTAAGCCGGAAAGTCTATTTAAAGGTATTTTTATGCTTTTCATTGTAGTATAGATGCTATTTTTGTACAAAAATAGAAATATAAGCTAAATAACGAATGAAGAAAATTGTATTTGCAACAAATAATCAGCATAAGCTGGATGAAGTAAAAAAGATTACAGAAGGATTAATAGAGATTGTGAGTCTTTCTGACATCAATTGTACCGATGATATTGAGGAAACAGCCGACACTCTGGAGGGTAATGCTTTGCTGAAAGCAAGGTATATTAAAGAGAAGTTCGGTTTTGATTGTTTTGCCGATGATACGGGCCTTGAAGTGGAGGTGCTGAACAATGCTCCGGGTGTTTATTCGGCTCGTTATGCCGGAGTGGCACACGATTCTGAAGCCAACATGCAAAAGCTTCTTGATTATATGAAAGGTACCGATAACCGCCATGCCCGTTTCAGAACGGTTATCGCTCTTATATTGAATGGTAAGGAATATTTGTTTGAAGGTATTGTAAAGGGAACTATTATCGAAGAGAAAAGAGGCGATCAGGGCTTTGGATACGATCCGGTTTTCGTTCCCGAAGGATACGATCAGACCTTTGCTCAGTTGGGCAGCTCTGTAAAGAATTCCATCAGCCACCGTGCCAGAGCGGTAATAAAGTTGCACGATTTTTTGCTGACCTATTCCGATAAATGAAACAAGCCGTAAATTAATACTCATATGAAAAAAAGAACTGGTTGTTTGCTTTGGTTACTTATGGTGGTTGTACAATCCGTATGCGGACAAGCCATTGGAACCTGGAAATCGTATCTTGCCTATACGAATACTACAGAATGTGCCGAGGCAAACAACCTGGTTTATGCCATTGCCGACGGCTCCATGTTCAGTTACAATAAAACGGATCAGGAGATTGTATACTATTCCAAGGAGAACGGACTGAGCGATAATGAGATTGGGCACATCGGCTTCAACGAATCTATCAACACATTGTTGATAACCTATGCCAATGGGAATCTGGACCTGCTCAATGAACAGGGTATTTATAATATTCCTTTCCTTAAATCGTCTGTAAGTATTCAGGATAAAACCATCAATTCCATCTATTTCCACAACGAGTTTGCCTACCTGTCCACGGAATTCGGCATCATGGTGGTTAACATGAAGAAACGGGAAATTAAGGATACATATAAATTTGATAAGGCTGTATTGCATGTGGGTATTGTTGGAAACAAAATATATGCCGCCACGTCAGGTGGTTTGTTTACAGCCGACACTTCCTCCAATCTGCTGGATCATAACAACTGGCAGAAAGTTGTTTTGGATGCATCGCAACTTAATGAAAAAGAAATTAAAAAACTTGCCTATTTCAGCGGGGTATTATGCTTCATCGTTCCCGGAAACGGCGTTTTTTACCTCAACAGCAGCGGTGCTACTGTCCGCCTGCTGGCAGATAACACATTGAAAGACATGGTGCATCAAAATGGATTGCTTATCCCCTACTCTGCAACTTCTCTTACCATTTATACTTCGCTCACAGATAAAGAAAAAGTAAATGCCGGTATCGTAAATCACATATCGTCTCTTAAAGATAATACGGTTCTATGGATCGCCGCCGCCGATGAGGGCTTGAAAGCCATTAAGAAGAGCAATGCCGGAAGCTACGAATCAATTGTATCGGGTATTATATCCAACAGCATCAAAAGAAACCTGACGGCTTATATGACCTTCAGTAATTCTAAATTATTGGTTACAGGTGGCGAAAGGTGGGCCGACAGAGGATTCAAGCCTGGCACATTGATGGTATACGATGGAATAAACTGGTATAATTTTGATGAAAATAAAATTGAAAAGCAGAGTGGAATCAAGTTTTCGGACATCACATCCGTTGTAGTCGATCCCAAAGATCCTGCTCACTATTATGCCTCCTCGTGGGGAGAAGGGGTGTTCGAATTCCGTAACAATGAATTTGTGAATCTCTATTCGTTGGGGAACAGTTCATTGGAATCGGCTTTACCGGGTAGCTCGGAAAGAAATTATGTTCGTGTAGACGGACTCTGTTACGATTCAAAAGGAAATTTATGGATGACCAGCAGCGGAGTAAAAGATGGTATAAATGTGCTGAAAGCAGACGGTTCGTGGTCGAAGCTATATTATGAAGTATTGAACAATAAAAGCTTAATTGATAAGATTCTTATTACCAAAAAAGGATATAAGTGGGTGAACATACCCAGGGAAACACCCGGTATATTTGTTTTTGATGATAAAGGAACTCTGGACGATGTGAGTGACGATGTTTCCAACTTCTATAACCTATTTACAGACTCCAATGGTAAGACGATTGAGGTTAGCAGTTATTATTGCATGACAGAGGATAAAAACGGTACAATTTGGATGGGAACGGACAAAGGTCCGGTTATTTGTCCCGTACCGGACAGAGCCATCGAAAATCCGGGAAATCTGTATTGCAGTAATATTATCCGCCCCCTCGAGGATGGTTCTTCCAATGGGTACCGTTTGCTTGAAAACGAACGGATAAATGCCATTGCAGTGGATGGAGGTAACAGAAAGTGGATCGGTACCCAGTCGTCTGGTATCTTACTGGTAAGCGAAGATGGGATGGAGACGATTGCTCACTTCACCACAGACAACTCCCCTATCCTATCTAATAATATTAAGTGTTTAGCGATAAACAGTGCCACCGGCGAAGTGTTTATTGGAACCGACAAGGGTTTGGTTTCTTATATGGGTGATGCAGTTGAAGGTAAAGATGATTATTCGGAAATAAGGGCTTTCCCTAATCCGGTTAGACCCGAATCGGACGACAGGGTTACCATTACCGGTTTGATGGAACGGTCTAATGTAAAGATAACCGACCTGAACGGACATATTATTTACCAGGGAACATCGGTTGGCGGTCAGCTTACCTGGAATTGCAGGAACCGAAAAGGAGAACGGGTGGCTTCGGGTATTTACCTTGTATTGGCAGCCACTCCAGACGCTGGTGAAAGTGTAGTTACCAAAATTATGATTATCAAATAACAATAAAGGCGGTTGATACCGCCTTTATTGTTATTTACTATTGTTATAAACCAAGCTTTTCTGAAAGTTCCAACATGCGTTGAATGGGTAAAACTGCTTTTTTCTGTACAGCTTCGTCCACATGTATTTCAGGAAGTTCAAATTTAAGGCAGTTATATAATTTCTGCATGGTATTAAGACGCATAAAATTACATTCGTTGCAGGCACAGGTGCTGTCGTTGGGAGGAGCGGGAATAAATTCCTTATCCGGACTCTTTTTCCTCATTTCATGGATCACACCCGATTCTGTTGCCACAATAAACTGTCTCTTGTCTGACTGAATGGTATGTTTAAGCAATGCAGCCGTTGAACCTATAAAATCGGATACTGTTAGCACCACTTTCTTACATTCCGGGTGAGCTATCACTTCTGCTTCCGGATATTGCTTTTTAAGCAATAGAATCTTTTCCAACGAAAACTGTTCGTGTACATGACAAGCTCCGTCCCATAACAACATGTTACGTCCGGTAATGCTGTTGATATAATTACCCAGGTTACGATCCGGACCAAATATTATCTTCTCGTCGGCAGGAAAACTTTCAACAATCTGTTTAGCATTGGTGGATGTTACCACTACATCGGTCAATGCCTTAACGGCAGCCGTTGTGTTTACATACGATATTACCGTATGATCCGGATGGGCTTTTACAAACTTTTCAAATTCGGTAGCCGGACAGCTATCCGCCAGTGAACAGCCTGCATTCAGATCCGGAACCAGTACCTTCTTATCGGGACATAATATCTTGGCGGTTTCACCCATAAAATGTACACCGCACAAAACAATCACATCCGCTTTCGTTTTAGCAGCCCATTGCGCTAAAGCAAGACTATCTCCTACAAAATCGGCAATGTCTTGTATATCCCCTGTCTGATAATAGTGAGCCAGTATAACAGCATTCTTTTCTTTTCGAAGCTGATCAATGGCTTTGGCTAAATCTATATTTTCGGGAACCGGCACATTCATATATCCTATCGATTGGTTTGTCAACATACCTTTTATATATTTTATTATTAGTTTTAATAAAGAAATAAATAATGATGATAATAGCCTGTTGATAGTGTTGATAAATAAACCTCTTTATGGAGGTCCAAATTTCCTTAACCGGTTATCAACAACTATATTAAACTTTTAACTACTGATTATCTGTAAATTATATTAGTTATTAACATACTGTTTATAAGTTACAAAGTTATAAACTTTCTTTCTTACTTTCAATTAAAACTGTGTGAAACAAGCTCAAAAGAAATGAATAATAGCCTTATATTTTATTTTGTCAGATAAATGGACGCTCCGTATATACAGAAATATCATTTATCCAATAAATAATTATCCTTTCTTTTTTACAGGTTATAAACAGGTTATCAATAGTGTTTAAACAAAAAAGATACGGGACTATAAGAATCCCGTATCTTCTGTTATTTCAAGTAATATACCTGTTGTTGTTACTCTTCGATTTCCATTATTACGGATTCGGCTTTTACAAACGATCCTTCTTTTACAAATATACGTTTTACAGTACCATTGTATTCGGATGCGATATTATTCTCCATCTTCATCGCTTCAAGAATAAGGACAGAATCACCTCTCTTAACAGTATCACCTTCTTTTACAAGTACTTTCCAAATAGTACCAGGCATAGGGCTTTCTATCACTTTTCCGGTGATAACCACTTCCGGTTCTTTTACAACTTCTTCCTGTTTCTTTTGTTCGGCAATTTGCTGGTTAAGCTCGTTGTATTCTTTTTCTCTCACCCCTTTCAGGTAATTAAGAGCTACCGTAGGGAATAGTTCCAGCAAAAGCTGTTCTTTTTCATCCTTTGCCAACAATACATCACCAAACTCAGGTAAAACCGGATTGGGTTGGTGTTGATAATTGGAAGTATCATACGGAATTTCTTCACGTGTTCCCGCAATTTTTAGACGGAAATCAGGATCCACCGGTACGGGTGTTTTACCGTATTCGCCCTTCACCAATGAAATAAACTGGTTGGAAACGTTCGAGTATTTTTCGCGATTAGCTTTTGCCGCTAGTGCCGAGTTAACAGCCTGCGAACCGATAATCTGACTGGTTGGTGTAACCAATGGAGGCAGACCTGCATCCAGTCTTACACTTGGAATCAAAGCCATAGCGTCTTCGATGATATCCAATGAATTGAATTGCTTCAACTGGGCTACCATGTTTGTATACATACCACCCGGTATTTCGGCCTTTTTTACAAGTTCGTTGGGAGCCGGGAAATTAAAATAAGCTTCAATAGCATGACAAGCTCTTAATAAGCCCTCTTCGTCGTTGTTCTTAGCTGCAGCAATGGCATTGTCGAACTCTTTATCAACAGATGCAGGAAGTGTATCTGTTAACGGATTGAAGGGCTTTGGAAACTGCTTAACAGCATCGAAGGCTTCCAGTTCTTTACGGATGAAATACAATTCGTTGTTGATTTTTGCAACAGCTTCCATATTCACATCCATCTGAATACCTAATTTTTTACAAAAAACATAGATAAGTTCAATGGCAGGTGCAGCTGGACCGCCTGCAAAGTTCCATATATTTGTATCAACGATATCTACTCCATGAATGATGGCAGACAAAACAGATCCTAAACCATATCCGGGTGTACAATGCGTATGAAAGTCGATAGGAACGTTCAGGTGCTTCTTAAATAAATCAATGAGTCTGGCTACCCTTAATGGAGGAATAAGGCCGCTCATGTCCTTAATTGTGATCATATCGGCGCCCAACGCAACCATTTCCTTGGCTTTGTTCAAAAAATAGCTGTCTGTGAACACCTCCTTAGGAAGCGGTTTACCCTTTAACCGGGCTTTGATTCTTTCCATGGTAGTGAAATGCGGGTCAACCGTATAACAAACAGCACAATCGGCCATACCGTTATACTTCTTGATGCTTTTTACACTTGATTTGATGTTCTCAACATCGTTAAGCGCATCAAATATTCGCATGATATCCAGACCGGAAGAAACAGCATTCTTAAAAAAACCGTCGATGATCTCGTCTGTGTATGGTGCATATCCATACAAATTACGACCACGGGAAAGAGCTGTTAATTTAGAGACGTTTCCTACTCCTTCCTTAATTTTTTCGAGTCTGTCCCAGGGATTCTCACCCAGGTATCGCATTACTGAGTCGGGAACTGCTCCTCCCCACACTTCCATTGCATAAAAACCTGCGTCCTTATAATAATCAAGTACACGATCAACCTGAGCTTGATTCATGCGGGTAGCAAAAGCAGACTGCTGCCCATCTCTGAGAGTTAGATCTCTGATTAGTAGCTTTGTAGACATACGTTTAAAATTTAATTTTTCCTTTTTCAATTTGTAAGCAAAAGTAGTCGAAATATGAGTTCAAATATACTAATTTTTCTTATAATAATTAGTAAATTGTAATTTTTAATATCACTATGTCAAATCAAAATTTATACCCCGTAAATACTTATAATCCAGTATTATATTTCTCTATTTATTTTCATTCTTTAAACAAAAAGGGCAATATCATTTTGCTTAAATTTCATCGCACCATTTATCCCCTCATATCCACTTATCAACACTTTATATATTATATTCTTTTATTCTTTAATTTTTAAAAAAAAAAGTATGAATATGATGTCCTGTTGATATGGTTTAAAGATTTTATCAAAAAGATTTGGTTAGTATTTTATCAAATGACGAGTGAACCTTTTATAAAGGTTATAAACAGATAATAAACAACATTGTATTCAGTCAATCAGTTACTTAAGTGATTCTTTGTAAAATTGTTGATAACCTGGTATGTAGATAAGTTTATTTGAAAAAACACTGTTTAAATGTGTAAAACCCTTGTTGAAAGAACATCATAAATAGATTGTATTATTTCTTGCTTTGTTGGTTTGTGTCGTGCTTAATCAACTTTATGAGATTATCAAGGATTATTTATCATTTTCTATACACACTTTATCAATACCATTTCAACAGTTATCCCATAGTATTTCAACATTCTTTATTTACTTTTGTATTCAAATAGAATGGTATGCGCAAATTAAAAATTACAGAAATGAACCGCCTCACACCGGAGGCATTCAGAGAAAGTAAAAAAATTCCTTTAATCGTTGTATTAGACCATGTTAGGAGTCTGAATAACGTTGGTTCCGTTTTCCGTACATCCGATGCTTTTAGAGTGGAAGCTATTTACTTGTGTGGAATTACTGCCAGACCTCCTCATCCGGAAATTCATAAAACGGCTTTGGGAGCAGAAGAATCCGTTGACTGGATCTATTTTGAAGATACACACCTGGCTGTTGATAAGTTGAAGAATGAAGGGTATGAAGTATGTGCCATTGAACAGGCTCATGGCAGCATTATGTTAGATAAGTTGCTGTTGGACAATACAAAAAAATATGCTGTTGTGTTGGGAAACGAGGTAAAGGGAGTTCAACAATCGGTTGTTGATAACTGTAATTATTGTATTGAAATACCTCAATACGGTACCAAGCATTCGTTAAACGTTTCGGTAACGGCAGGAATTGTTATCTGGGATTTTTTCAAGCAATTGTCAGAGTAATCCGTTTTCAACCAATACCACCACCCGTTCCGTTACTTTGTCTTTTCCTTTCGGATCGTACTGGGACTTCAGGCTGGCACCGAACATGCTTGCGAAGAAGTTCCAGAATCCTGCTCTGAATGATCCCAGGTAAGCTTTCAATAGGTTGTAACTCGATTGATTACATTCTCTGTCGATCAGTTTGATAAGTAATTTGCCCTGAGAGTAGGATAGTCTCCTTAACTGAGGTTTATATTCCTTAAACATCTCTTTTTCCATCCTTTTGAGATGTTGTTGTTTAGCTTTTTCATTAGGCAGGGTTTCCATATACTCGTATGTTTCTATAAGGGTTGAATAGACCATCTTGGCATAGGGTAAAGTGCGCTTTACATCGCGTATAAGCTTGTAATAATTATCCTGCTCTTTTTTATTTTTGAATTTCATTTCCGGAAAGATATAAACACCGGGCAGGTTTACAATGGCAAAAGTATCTTCGCCAACCACATACGCAGGCTGAAAACCGGCGGGAGCGGAATTCATGGAAACATCCTGTGCAAATGTACTTGCAGAACTTAGAATAATTCCCAGCAAAAGTCCAACTAAATATCTTCTGTTCATGACATTGCAAATGTATATCAATTGTTGGTTTCTTGTACCTCTTTTAATTTATTTTCAGGAATGGATCTGAATTTACTTTGAATGCATTATTAATATAGTTATTTTTGTGAAATATATACCAAAGCCTTTATAATAATAGTATGAAAACCACCTCTTTTCTGTTTTTAATATTTCTGATATTTCCTTGTCAGGCTTCCGAATTTTTACGTGTTGGAGATACCCGGTCTCTTGGATTGGGTGGGGCAGGAGTTACCCATACATTTACCTTTAATCCGGCTCTTCTGGTTTTATCAACAAATAAACAGGCTGGTGTTGATATCTTTAATCGATTTAATGTAAGTGGTTTGCAGACGCTTCAGGCATCATTTATCTACTCTAACGATTTATTGCCGGCGGGTATTAACATCTCTTCCTTTGGTAACGATGCCTACAGAGAAACCTGTTTTATGCTTGCTGTTGGAAAGCAGATTAGTGAAATGGTTACTTTAGGAATTGCTTCAACCTATTTATTTATTCAGAGTGAAGGTGTGGATAAGAATCCGAGTCGCCTTGCTATCGATGCCGGTGTTGTTATTAAAACTGTTGATAAGCTGTTGATTGGAATTTCAATTCTTAATTTTCCTTCTGTAAATCTGACAGTTAGAAATGAACAGTTTAAACAAACACCTGTTTATAACCTACGCGCTGGGTTTAATTGGAACATTATAGAGTCATGTATGCTGACGTCGGAATTGATTTGTTCCGAAGAGAGTCCCCTGACTGTTAATATGGGTGTTGAATACTATCCCTACTCTTCTTTTTCGTTACGTGCCGGCCTGCAGGATAATTTCAGAATGCCTACCTGTGGTATAGGATATGTTTTTTCAAGGTTTTCTTTTCAATTGGCTACGCAGTTTCATCCTTTGTTGGGTACTTGTACAGGATTGGGGTTAAAAGCTCTTTTTTAATACAATCGGATGCTATGGAAAGGTTGTTTATAATTGTGTTGATATCCTTGTTGATTACAAGTTATGATGCTAAATCACAGATTAATACATCTGTTGATAACTGGATGGATTATGTGGAATCGATGGCCGGGGATACGGATGATCAGGAACGGATTGAGACTTTGTTTGCCGAACTGTCTTATTTGGCTGAACATCCGTTTGATATAAATAAAGTAACTGCGGAGGAGTTGGGACGATTACCGTTTTTATCCGACCAACAGATAGATGAAATAGTTTCGTATCGTGAAAAATACGGACTATTTGTAAGTCTGTACGAACTTAAGCAGCTTGTTTCACTGGATTTTTCATCAATCGGACTTCTGCTTCCTTTTGTTTATGTTGAAGAAGCAAAGGAGCCTTCCTACAACGGAAAAAGAATGAGAACGTATGGAAAGAATGAGTTGTATCTTCGTTATGATAGAAGTTTTCAACAGAAAAAGGGATATGGTGAGTACTCGGATTCCTTGTTGAATGTAAATCCGAATAAAAAGTATTTGGGTGAACCTTTTGCCCACTCGCTCCGCTATTCATATTCTAAAGGATCGAATATACAATTGGGTATAGTGGGAGAGAAGGATGCGGGCGAATCGTTTCTTTCCGGAAAGAAGAAAGGGTATGATTACTATTCGGCGCATCTGATAATTAAAGAGATGGGTGTTTTAAAGTGTCTGGCTTTGGGAGATTATAAAGTATCATTTGGACAAGGTTTGGTTATCAGTAACGACTTTTCTCCATCCCGTAGTTCGATGGTTCTGCAGACAAAACGAAGGAATAACGGATTCCGTCGTCATTTTTCAACCAATGAAACCGACTTTTTCAGGGGAATTGGATCTACGGTGACTTTAGGTAAGTTGGATATGAGTTTGTTTTATTCGTTTCGAAAGCTTGATGCCACAACAGACAGCTTGTTGATAACTTCGTTTAAAACCGATGGACTGCATCGTATACAAAGGGAATTGGATAAGAAAGGGGTGGTATCCACCCATACCGGTGGTGGAAATATACGGTATGCATCGCCTCTTCTTTCGGCCGGTTTTACCGTTATCGGATATTCTTTTGGAAACAGACGGGTTGAACCAGAGTTTAAGCCTTATACGGCACATGCATTTAGAGGTAGTTTCAATATGAATATGAGTCTGGATTACGAATTAAAATTCAGGAAAATGACTCTGTATGGTGAAACAGCATTTAGTAGAAATGGAGCATTGGCTACTTTAAATTGTTTACAGGTAACTCCGGCATCTTTTATATCCTGGCTTATTACGCATCGCTATTATGATAGACGGTACCATGCTTTTTATGGTAATGCTTTTGGACAGAACAGTAATGTACAGAATGAACAGGGTGTTTATATCGGATTGCAGTTATTTCCAGCTTCAGACTGGAAATTATCAATGTACGCCGATCTTTTTTCTTCTCCTTGGTTGAAGTATGGAATGAATACGCCTTCCTCGGGAAAAGAATATATGGCCGAAGCCACCTATGCTCCCCGAAATGCATGGTCGGTTTCCTTTCGTTATCAGCATAAAGAAAAAGAGGCTGAATCGGTTTCCAAACAACATCGGATGCGTTTACAAGCAATAGTTTCGCCATCGGAAACGATTTCCTTACGAACAACGTTGAATGGTATATTGTCTGATCCGTTGAATAAGAGAAGTTACGGTTGGATGGTTTCCCAAAGTGCAGGATATAAACCGGCTTCATTACCTATACAAATGGATGGTTATTTTTCATACTTTGATACGGATGATTATGCCACCAGGATTACTTCCTATGAAAAAAATCTGTTGTATGCTTTTTCGATGCCTTCTTTTTACGGACAAGGCATCCGATGTGCGTTTTCTTTTAAAGCGTCTGTTTTGGATAATCTGTATTTATCTGCAAAATTGGGTTGGGTACATTACTTTGACCGGAATGAAATAGGAACTGATATGGAGCTGATTGAAGGTTCTGATAAAACAGATTTGAATGTTTTGGTGGGATGGAAGTTTTAGTTTAGGAGGCTTTAGGGTGTAAGCAAGCGGATTATTGCTACTTTTGTAGCCCATAAAATCAAGTGTAATTATCATGTCTACCATACTTTTTGATAAGATCGTATTCGGACCAGTCCATAGCAGAAGATTAGGTGTTTCACTGGGTATAAATTTGCTGCCGGTGGACGGTAAAGTTTGTTCTTTCGACTGTATCTACTGTGAGTGCGGACTTAACAGGGATGGTCGTACGGGTAGCAAGCTACCTACCCGCGAATGTGTAAAAAAGGAATTGGAGGAGACTCTTCTTTCGATGCTCGCAACTGGTAAAGCTCCCGATGTAATAACTTTTGCGGGAAACGGAGAGCCTACATTACATCCCGACTTTGAAGGTATCATTGACGATACGATTTGTTTAAGAAACAAGTTTTTTCCGAAAGCTAAAATTGCTGTTTTATCAAATGCTACCATGCTTCATAAACGTGAGGTTTTTAATGCATTATTACAGGTGGATGATGCCATATTGAAGCTGGATTCGATTAGTGACAGAAGGATCCGTCAGATCAATGCTCCTAATTCACCTTCTTTCTGCAGTAAAGAATTGGTTGAACAATTATCCCGATTTAACGGAAAGGCGATTATACAGACCATGTTTTTAAAAGGGAATCTGCAGGGTGAATCGGTAGACAATACCACAGATGAAGAGATCAAGGGTTGGATTGATGCACTCAAAGTCATACAACCAAGACAGGTGATGATTTATACGATAGACAGGGAAACACCTGTAAAAAATCTGCATAAGGTAACAAAAGAAGAATTGGAGGTAATTGCAGAGTATGCAAGGATACAGGGTTTTGAGGTTTCAGTCTCCGCCTGATTCGCTTCGGTTAAAAATGAGAAACAAAGAGGCTCAATCAAACTTCATTTATACTTTGCGAAGCTTATTGAATTAAAGTTGCTTAAAGGACATTTCTCCCATTATAGGGTAGGTTTATCGTACTGTTTAGCAAATCTTATCATACAAAGTATTTTGACTATACAAAAAAGAACCCTGAAAGCTTTTAGCATAGCTTCCAGGGTTCTTTAAATATATCATGCTTTTTAGTCTAAATACCGGATAGTTTGTGCTATTATATGGTATTCTTAATTTCAATTACAGTTTAATGTAGATCTGTTTTTTATACAGATAGTAGCCGGGTATCCAGTTTAGAATCACATAAAATAATGCCCAGGCCAGAGATCCTGCATACGCTCCAAAAATAGGACTGAACACATCGTTGTACATGAATCCTTTAAAAGTGGTTGTACCCTCTGCGGCAGGGAACCAGTTGCAGAAACCTATTATTGAAGAAAGTAAAGCGGCTTGTACATACAGATACAACGGATTGATACCGAATGATTCGAAAAACAGGCTCCATTTCTTTTTACCGTTTATATCGATAATCCAAATTAATAATCCGAGGAATAATGAACCTAATCCGCAAGTAGTAAGAGCGAATGTGCTGCTCCATATTTTTTTGTTGATGGGACAACCGTATTGAAGAAGCAGTCCGGAAAACAGTAAAATGGTTCCGAAAATAAACAGACGTCGTATAATAAGTTCGTTGTCTTTTTTACTGTCCATAATCAGTTTCCCGGCATAAAATCCCAATAAAACATGGCCGATACTTCCTAATACACTCAGCAGACCTTCCGGATCAAAAGGAATTCGAGTTCCATCGGCTAATGTATCCTTATACATTCTGTCAGCACCAAAAAGTGCTTTATCGACAACTGCTATGATATTATTCTCCGAAAGCTCCATGCTGTTGGTAAAGCCAAGCAATGCCCAGTAGAATACAAGGATAGAAGCTACCAATGGTAGAATATATTTATGTTTAATGGATAGCCCTATCAACGAACCTATACCATAGGCAAGTGCCAGACGCTGCATAACGCCCAAAATACGTACATTTTCAAAATGGGTGAAACCGCGCCCGATACTTTCAAGCAAAGGTACACCGTCTGCCTGCAGCGATTTCATATACCCCATACTATGTCCGAACCAGTTTAAACCGTAACCCACCAGAAAGATAAGTAGTGTACGTTTCAGAATTTTACTTACACTCTCTTTGCTAAGAGTGAAATTATATTTCCTGAGTGAAAGAAACATGGAAACACCCATGATGAACATAAAAAATGGAAATACAAGGTCCGTGGGGGTTAATCCGTCCCACGAAGCATGTTTTAAAGGTGCAAATACAAATTCCCAGCTGCCCGGGTTATTAACCATAATCATTCCTGCGATTGTTATTCCTCGCATTACATCCAAAGAAAGGAGTCTTCCTGTTTGTGCCATAGTATTTCAATGTGATTTAAAGATTTAAGCAGCTCCAAAAGTAGTGCAAAGAATATTAAATCACAAAAATATGGTTTACTTTTAGCTCAGAAAGGCTATTATGCCAACTCTTTTACTTTTTAAAGAGAGAAACTGCCCAGAGTAGAACGATAGCACCGGCTGTCGAGGTTATCAAACTTCCAATAATGCTGTTATCATTTACACCGATTCCCAATATACTGAATAGCCAGCCTCCAAGTACACCTCCGATAATACCGAGTACCAGATTAACCACTAATCCGAAACCTCCTCCTCTCATAATCTTACCGGCGGCAAAACCGGCAACTATTCCGATAATGATATACCAAAGAAATCCCATAATTCTATAATTTAAATGTGATAAATAGATTTACTAATCTCTTTATTATTAACCTATAGAGCTTCGTTTTTGTTGTTATCGCTTTTTGATTCTTTGTTTTTTATCTCAAGGGCTTTAATCACAGCCTGCAGATCATCGGCACTTAGCATAGATTTTTTTCCATCCGGAGCCAACATGGGAAGTTCCTTTATTCCTTTAAAGAATAATTCCTGATGGAAGGATTGCAAGAGATTGGTAAGGTAACGCAACTGTCCGGTGTTTGGTCCGTTTTTCAGCATTTCCGATGCATAGTAATAATGGATAAATAGTCCCCTCTGCTTTTCTTCTTCAGTACGGTAGCTTTCATTATTTTTAGCTGAATACATAAATGCAATCTGAGCCAGGTAATCAATTTGTTTTTTATTTCTCTGGTAGGCTTGATAGTATAGCCTGGATGATTCCTCGAAATTCCGTGCTTTCATATGTATATCTGCACGGAACAACAGTAACTGATTAACAAGAAGTTCGCTTGGTTGCATGGCTTTCTCGGCTTTGTCGAAAAAGACAAAAGCTCTTTCCCTGTCGTACGTTTTTCCCAGTGATGATCCGAGTAAAAGACAAATTTCGGCACTGGTCGTATCCATTTGATAAGCAAGCTCCAGAGGTTCGATAGATGCAAGAAACAATCCGGCGTTATATCTTGACACTCCGGTGTAAGAAACGGTTGTATAGGAAGAATCTCCTTCGGCCATCAATGCGGTATAAACTGAATCTGCCGCTGCATATTGTTTATTTGTATACAGAGCCATTCCTTTACTCTGGCGTAGCTGTATGTTTCCCGGATTGTAGAACAAAGCCGTATCGCATATAGCTAATGCATCTGCAGCATCCTTACCTCCCAGCCGAAGCAACGTATTTATAAGTGTATTGGCCAGACTACCATTTTCGCGGTTTAGCGAATAGGCTTTAAAATACGATAGGGCAGCGATTTCATTTTGTCTGGTACGCGTATAACAATCGCCCATGCTTCTCCACAGGGCACTGTTATCCGGATCTTTATCAAGCAACCTGGAGTAAATTTGCATGGCATTCTTCAATTCGTCCAATTGATAATGGAGTCGGGCCAGCTGGTAGCTGGCATAAAAGTTGGTACTATCCATGGCCAGAATCTTTCCATAGCTTCTCTTTGCCTCCGAAACTTTACCCAGATTTGTAGCTGTACGGGCCATGGCATACAGGAAATCCCTGTTTAATGAATCCTGCGCATAGCAAATTTTATAGGTACGAAAGGCATCTTTATATTTGAGCAGCCCTTCATAAGCTTCACCTATTGAATACATGGTTTCTGCATGTGTTGAATCGGATGAGGTCAACAGTTTGGTCTGCGACAGAACCTCTTCAAATTGTTTCCTGTTGATTAGTTCACGTAAGGAGTTTTTTTGAGCGTTGGCTGTAAATGCAATGCAACAGAGAAGCTAAATAAGTTTGTTCATGGTGGGCTGTATTACGCTTTAAAGACAAATCTACGAAACGAATAGTTATTTACATTGTAAATACAATTAAATTGTGTTAATTATTTATACAAATAAACCTTGTTGTTATATAGTATTTCTATCTGGATAACAAATGTATAGCTTAGGATAACAAACCAGCTGCTTTCATGTGTACAAGCTCCTTTTCTTTTTTTTATACCGAATACTTGTTGTATCTTCGTTTACTATAAATTATAAAGCTAACTAACTAAGTAAAATTATGAAAAACCTACCTTTAGAGTTGGAGATTCAAAACCTGGCAGATGCGAAGGCGAAATCACTTATTTACACAAGACCATTGAGAGCAACTTCTTATCAACTGATTTGGGTATCCGAAGGTGAAGCTATTTTTGATATAGATTTTAATGAAGTTACAATTAAAGCCGGTGAACTTCTTGTTATTTATATAGGTCAGGTTTACAGAATGAACACTAATGCATCTTTTAACGGCAAGAAAATACTGTTTTCGGATGCATTTTTTAAGCAAACGGAACTTGATGATAATTTTCAACAAGTTGCCGAACTGTTGAATCCGGATAGTCCGAACCAGAAAGTGAAGCTGGACATAGAAAAAGTAGAAAAGATCTTTTCTCTTGCTGAAGCAGAGTTGAAAAACGAGGCAGATAATTTTCAGACACAGATTGTATATGGATACCTACGTACCTTGCTATTTGAAGCCGAACGTATCCTCGAAGCAGGTCAGCCAGCAGTTCGTTATAGCCTAAGTGATAATCTGACCCGTCGTTTCTGTAATGCGGTTGAAAAGAATTTCCATACGTTGAAGCACACAGAGTTTTATATGCATATGTTAAATGTCTGTGAGAAGACTTTGACAAGGCAATTGAAGAACGACATCGAAATAACTCCCAAAAAATATCTGATCAAACGGGTGGTGCTGGAAGCCAAAAGAATGTTGGCAAGCAGCGATGCTTCCGTAAGAGAGGTCAGTATTGATCTGGGATTTGACGAAGTGACAAATTTCAACAAGTATTTTATACTTCATACCAGTTTTACTCCGGGGGCCTTTAGGGATAATCATCGTTTCAATTCCTGATTGTAGTGTAGTATTATTATTATCTAATTCTTATTTGACAACGGATATTTATTTTTACTTTTGCATCAATCAATAAAATAAGAATTGTAACTATGCATGATCTTTGTTGCGTTGGCCACATCACTTTGGATAAAGTTGTGACACCGAAGAATACCGTCCACATGCCTGGAGGTACCTCTTTTTATTTCTCACATGCCATAAGAAATCTCAAGGATATTAATTATACATTGGTAACAGCCATAGCCGAATCGGAAATGGCTGTTGCTAATGATTTACAGTCGAAAGGCATCGATGTAAAGGTAATGCCCAGTAAGCATTCGGTTTATTTTGAAAATATATACGGAGAAAATCAGGATAACCGTACACAACGGGTTTTAGCTAAAGCTGATCCCTTCACGGTTGATTATCTGGAGGATATAGATGCCCGTATTTATCATTTAGGTAGCTTGTTAGCAGACGACTTCTCACTGGATGTTATCCGGTTTTTATCTCAAAAAGGACTAGTTTCGGTCGACTCACAAGGTTATCTGAGGGAGGTTAGGGAGCAGAACGTGTATGCTGTGGATTGGACCGAAAAGAAGGAGGCGCTTCAATACATTCATTTTCTGAAGGCTAATGAACACGAAATGGAGGTTCTTACCGGTTACGATGATGTGGCGATGGCCGCAAAACAACTTTATGATTGGGGTGTTAAAGAGGTGTTGATCACCCTTGGTAGCATGGGGTCTGTAATTTATGATGGTACCACTTTCCATAAGATTCCGGCCTATAAACCCAAAGAGGTGGTGGATGCTACCGGATGCGGAGATACCTATATGACCGGCTATTTGTATAAACGTGCCAAAGGGGCAGGAATTGAAGAAGCAGGACGTTTTGCTGCAGCCATGTCGACGCTTAAGATAGAATGTCTGGGACCGTTTAAAGGAACTAAAGAAGATATCGAACACTGCCTTGAAACAGCAGAACAAAGAATGCCTGAACTTTAATAGTTCAGGCATTCTTTGTTTTCAATAAAAGTATATTATTTTGTAGATTCTTCAACCTTGAATGCCTTGCTGAAGCTGGTCATCAGTAAGATACAAAGCCCCAATAATCCAACCACCATATAGGCATATTTCATGTTGAATGCCTGCGAGATAGCCCCGATAAGCAGCGGAGCAACCAACGATCCGATAAAACTGATACTTGAAAGAATGGTAAGAGCAATGCTTACCGGTGTTTTTGATTTAGCTCCAACCAGACTGTAAATGGTAGGTACCATGCACGAAATACCCAGACCTACCAGCATAAATCCAAGCGAATTAACCACAACCGTTACGATCATCGATTCGAATAGTCCACCAAACAGGGCCGAAACCATGAAACCGGCAAAGATAAGTGCTCCAGCTACTTGCAATACACGCTGTTTTCCCAACACACTATAAGCATAGTTGGTAAGGAATCTTCCTACCGTCATCATCACCATAAATACAAGGAATCCAATTTGGAGGGATTTCGGAACTTTCAATACCGACTCAAAATATAGTCCGCTCCAGTCGAACATGGCACTTTCTACAATTAATGCAAATAAGCCCACAATACCCAACTGAATAAGCAGTTTTTCGGGTTTTCGTATAAAGCTCATCTTATCGGCCACCGGTTCTTTAGTATCTTTTTCTTCTGCTTCCACGTCATCCTGTAAATATTTCCGGCTGATCAAAACAATGCATGTAATGATCGCAGTGATGATAGTAAAATGCCAGAAAGGGGCAACTTCCCACACAATCATGATAAAACCAATCAAGGCCCCTAAACAGGCAGCAAGACTCCATCCTCCATGAAAGGAGGCCATGATTGTTCTTCCATACAGTTTCTCAATACCGATACCTTGTGTATTAAGTGAAATATCGCATAAGTTCCAGCAAACACCGAAACAGAATAAGAAGAGGCCGAGCAGATATACATTGGATACTGATCCGATGGCAAAAAGAGAAAGTGCATATCCAAGGATGCTTATCTGTACCATAATACGGCTTCCCAGATTTGTAACCAGATAGCCGGCCAAAGGAATAGCGGTAAATTTTCCCACAGGAATCAGAAACAAAATCATTCCCCAATAAAAGGCATAGTCGATTGCAAATAAATCCTTGATATCCGGAATACGGCTTGCCCAACTAGAGAAGCACAGCCCCTGGGCAAGATAAAAAGAAAGCACGGCATATCGTATAAGCCCCTTGGGGTATACTGCCTTAGTTGAAGTATTTTCCATGATAAATTTAAAAACGTTAAACGAAAAACATGCGAAACTACATCTTTTATTTCTTTTATTATCAACTATCAGCCTTTAATTTCCCAAAATTACCACCGGCCATGCCCTTGTCCGCCTCTGTCGAATCTTCTTTCACGCATGCCATCTCTCATACCTTCGGGTCTCTCGCCCGGCATGTTTCCTCCTTTTCCTCCAAAAAGGTTGAATCGGTAGGTGAACGACGCAAGGAAGTAGCTTGTAAGGCTGTTGTTGATAGATTCAGTGATGGCCGTTTCTGACACAGAACGGCTTATGTTTTGTCTTTGTTGGAGGATATCGTAGATACGGAAGGCTATCATTCCGGCATTTTTCAATACTGATTTCTGTATATTGGCATTCCATATTGTCTGATTCTGACTGTATCCGGCGGAATATCCAGAACTGGTTTGATAACCTATATCACTTGAAAGAGAAATACTGAGCGGCAGAAACAAAGTAACATTGCCGTTTACACGGTAGGTAAATACATCCTGGTTGCTGCTGGTCTTGGCTGTACTTCGAACACCGTTGTACCCGATAGAGCCGTTGGTTGCCAGTTCGATTACCGGTGTAATAAACCGTATACCCAGATTCTGATTCAATATGGAATTCTTTGTTATATTCTTGGTCGGGATTGTAGCCAACCGGTCGGATGTGTAACCCACGTGGTTGTTAAAGCTGAATCTGGTAAATGAATTAAACCGGAATTTGGTTGAAAAAGGAAGGTTGGTCATCAGAAAAGCCGATGTATTCCAAACCCCGTTCACATTGTCGTAAGTAGTCTCTCTTTTACCAGAGCCATCTTCGGCATAAATTACTTTCGAAACAATGCTGTTGTTTGTGGTGCTACCTTCCAGACTTGCCATGATTGACCGCTGCGACTTGCGTTCCATCAACTGTAAGCGAACTTCCAGCGACTGACTGAAACTGGGTTTCAGTCCGGCATTTCCATACCGGATGTTGCTGGGATTTGAATCATCTATGGTTTCGTCAAGCTGACTGAGGTCTGGTTGAGAGGTATTGGTCCGGTAGTTTATACGCAGATTCTTTTCTCTGGAGAAATTATACTGAAACCTTGCAGTGGGAGCCCAGTTTGTAACCGATCGGCTTAATACCTTATTTTCCGATTCAACAAGATATGAACGCCTGCTGGTTGATTTCTGAGGTTCGATATTCACGCCAAGCTGGTATTCGTATTTATCTCTTACGGTACGGAAGCTTGCCTGAATCTGCTGACGGATATTGTCGTTTTCAAAGTTGTTGGTCAGACTGATGCTTTCATCCAATTCACCGATCAGATCCTCTTCCGATTTACGAGCATAGGTTTTTTTATCGCTTTCTCTGTTGTTAAACCTATAAGAGTAAGATAACTGCAGAAACCGGTTGGTAAACACCGGCTCTACGTACGAGGCATACACCCGGTAATTATAAGACGATGTGATATTTTCAACCCTGCGGATAAGGTCTGTATTATTCGCATCCGGATTGATGGTGTATATGGCGGTAGAGCGTGAAAACGATTCCGATTCATTTTCACCCACCGTTCCGCTTACACTCAGGTTAAACCTTCTGCCGGGCTTGTTTTTAAAAGAATGGCTATAGTCCACGTCCATTCCTCCACTTTGTGAAGATGATTCTGAAGACGACTTAGAATTACTTTTATTCAGGAAATCTTCCGGATTTCCTGCTTCCGTATAGGTGTTGTTATCGCTTTGCGAAAAGGAGTTCGATTTGGAATAGCCTGCTCTGGGCTTGAAGCGGAATGTATTATATTCGTCGGGTTTCCATTCCAGACGAAACTCTGTATTGAAATCGTCTGTTTCAGAAAGGTTGAATGAATTTCTGTCGGAGAACTGAGATGAATTACTCAGAAATGTTTCGGTGTAACTTTTGGATTCGGCGTCTGTATTCCGGAACGAATACTGTCCGCTTCCCTCAATCTTAAGCTTGGGACTGGTTTCTGTACCTACAGAGAAATTGAGAGATCCGGCTTCGGTATTTCCATTTCCTCCACCGTAACTACGGTTTCCACCTCGTCCGGAATTGGTATTGCCCACATTGCCGATAACCGAATAGACGTTATTACCTACAAACCGGTTGAACATACCGTTTCCTTCGTATCGTTCTTTATTTCCAACACCGGCACCGAAGTTACCCAACCATCCCTTTTTCCGTTCGGGTTTAATCTGCAGATTGATAATCGTTTCCTCTTCACCATCGCTTATTCCTGTAAGCCGTTCCATCTCCGATTTACGTTCCACAACCTGAAGTTTATCAATCATGTCTGCCGTGAGATTTTTGGTAGCCATGGTTGGATCATCAGCAAAAAACTCTTTACCGTCTACTAGGATTTTCTTTACCTGTTTTCCTCCGGCGGTTATCTTTCCATCGCTTGCTACTTCAACACCCGGCAATTTTTTTAATAAATCTTCAACCACGGCATTCTCTTGTGTTTTGAAAGCCTCCGGATTATATTCTACCGTATCATTCCTGATCACCATTTCGGCAGCCTTTCCTACCACAGTTACACCATCCAGTAAAACATTGTCGGTCGACAGTTTTATAACCCCCAACGTATGTTTGTTATTTTGAGATGTTATACGGATGTTTTTTGTGTTTGCAACATATCCGATATAGGATGATTTGACTACGTAATTACCATTTTTTATCTGATTGATGCTGAAGTTTCCATTGGAAGAAGTAACGGCACCTTTTGCCATCGAACTATCAGGAAGATTTAACACAACAACTGTAGCGTGTTCTATGGGCTTGTTGAATTCATCTACAACTTGTCCGGAAATTGTACCCGAAGATTGGGCAAAAGACACTGAACTGAAAGCAGACAAAAGCAAAATAAGAAATGACTTTTTCAAAATAAGTAGAATTAAAACCTGTGAATAATCAATTATCTTTAAACTAAGATAGAAACAAAACGAAAAGGTTTAATCGGAAGGAAAGTATTTCGTGTTTTTATTCTTATTTTTACGGTTCGAGTTAAGCTGATCTTTCAGCAAGACTTGCTTTTAACCTTAAATTTGTTCATCCTATTATGATAACACGAAGAGATTTTATTAAGGTAGCGGCAGCTGGCGGGGCTTTGGCTACGTTGGGAGATATGCCGGAAGCAAAGGCAGCAGTGAAGACTATTGTGCCCGATCCGGCTTATTGTTATGAATCAGAAAAGAAAATACCTGTTATAGCCGAGGTCGATCTGGTTGTGGTTGGTGGAAGCTCGGCTGCAGTAGCTGCGGCGACTGCAGCATCCAAAGCGGGAAGAAAGGTTTTCCTTTTTACCCCGCTTTCGTATCTGGGTGACGATATTTGCGGTTCGTTTCAATACCATCTTAAGAAGGACGAAAAACCGGTGACGGCTCTTTCTCAAAAAATCTTTGTGCAAAAGAAGGAGCCAACGCCGTTGCATGTTAAGCAAATCCTTGAAAATGAACTGATAGACAATGATGTTGTCTTTCTATATAATTGCTTCTTAACCAATGTGCTTCAGGATAACAACCATGCAGCAGCCGGTGTGGTCTTTGCCAATCGATCCGGACGGCAGGCGGTTGCCTGCAAAGGAGTGATCGATGCAACTTTAACGGCTGTAGCTGCACGTATGTTCGGACTGCAATTCTCTCCGTTTGTTACGGGCAAACAACGTTTTGAATTTACTGTTGTGGGTAACTCGATCAAAAAAGCTCCCGAACTTCTGTCGGCCGAACTTTTACCATATAAGATGAAAGCCAAGGGGAAGGAGTTCCCGGTTGTAAACTATGCGTTTGAACATGAACTGAAAAGTGACACTTATGCATCACTTATGGAGGTTGAGCAGAAGATCCGGGATATCACCTGGGACGCAGATCAGGGAGATAGTTCCGATCTGCTGTGGTATGTGCCGCAACAGAAAATTATTGGTCAGCAATCCTATACTAATACATTTACATCTGTACGGGATATTCCGCTGCAAGCCTTTACCCCTCAAAACAAGAAAAATATCTGGATTCTGGGACCTTCGCTGGATGCCGATCGTAAGATTGCCGAGGTACTGATGCGACCGGTTAACGCATTGCTTCTGGGAGATATTATGGGTGAATTGGTTGCGGCCCGGTTAGCAGATACTTCAATGCCATCAGAACTGCACACGGTACAAAGTAATGCCATGGCATCGGATTATGGTCTGGTGGGCGAATTGCTTAATCCGCTTCGGCCTTCCATGCGTTTTGGATTTGCTCAATCGGAAAGGGGGGCATTGCCTGTATTGGGTACTTACGACGTTGTTATCTTAGGCGGAGGAACTGTGGGTGCTCCTGCCGGTATAGCTGCGTCCCGTCAGGGTGCCAGAACATTGGTTATTGAACAACTGCACGGATTAGGAGGTATGGGAACGCTCGGATTGATAGGCCGCTATTGGGATGGATACCGGGATGGGTTCTCTTCCGAAATAGATTTGGGGGTAAAGAATATGGCGCCAGAAGATCATCCCCGTCAGCAAAAGAACTGGAAAAACGATTACAACTCCGATTGGAAGCAGGAGTGGTATCGCCGGGAAATACGCCGTGCCGGAGGCGAAATCTGGTTCGGCGCCATTGGATGTGGCGCAGTGATAAAGAATAATGTGATTACCGGAGTGGTGGTAGCTACCCCTTGGGGCAGAGGTGTTATCTTGTGCCGTACGGTTATCGACAGTACAGGTAGTGCTGATATTGCCATTGCTGCAGGGGCTCCATTCGAATATACCGGAAAAAGAAGTATTGCCGTACAGGGTGCGGGATTGTCTCATATATCTCCGACCGACTATTACAATAACAACGACTGGGCTTTTATCGATGATTCGGATATGCTTGACGTAACTCGTATGTTTGTACAGGCCAAGGTTAAGAACGAGGGAGCATACGATATTGTAAAACTTCCTCAAACCAGAGAGCGCCGACGTGTTATTGGCGACCATATCGTATCTGTTTACGATGTACTTAATCATCGTCGTTATCCGGATACCATTTCGTATCATAAAAGTTCCTTCGATACCCATGGGATGATTGTTGACCCCTTTTTTATTTTAAGTCCGCCTTTGGCCCGTCATACCATTTACGAAGCAGATGTTCCGTTGCGTAGTCTGCTTCCGTCAGGGTTGGACGGCATTCTTACTACCGGATTAGGAGCCAGCGCCCATCGGGATGCCATGCCAGTGATCCGTATGCAATCGTGCCTGCAGAATCAGGGGTATGCCGTAGGTTATCTGGCCGCATTGGCCGCAAAAGAGAATAAGACGGTCCGGAAAGTCGACTTCAAGAAAGTGCAACGTCATCTGGTCGGTATAGGTAATTTACCCCAAAGGGTATTAACCGACAAGGAGTTCAAAGGTTTTTCCAATAAGGAGATGGAGCTTGCAGCACAAAGTATTCCCGATGATTTTAAAGGATTGGAAAAGCTGCTTACCGACACCAAACGATGTATCCCATTGGTAAACAAACAGCTTTCACTATGCTCCGATGCCGAGGCTAAGGTGAAATATGCAAGCATACTTTGTATCTTAGGCGAAAGCAGTCATGTTACTTTGTTGGAAGATAAAATCAAGTCTTACCCGCAATGGGATAAAGGATGGCATTATACGGGTATGGGGCAGTTTGGTATGAGTATGAGCACCCTCGATGCCCTTATCATCGCCTTGGGAAAAGCGAAACAGACCTCATCACTTCCTGTTATTCTGGAAAAGGCCCGATTGCTGGAGCCGGATGACTATTTCTCTCACTTTAGGGCTATTGCTTTGGCTACTGAATCGATCCGCTCCGGAGAGGCAGTCGCTGTATTGGCCGAATTGCTTTCCAAACCGGGTATCAGGTACCATCACATAGCCAACTTAAAAGATGCCCGGAACCGGGTAGTTCCGGGATCGGACGATGTTAGTACCCGTAACAGGGCGCTCAAGGAGCTGCATCTTGCCCGGGCATTGTACGGTTGTGGCGATCAAGATGGAATGGGAGAGAAGATACTGAAAAAATATGCCGAAGGTTTACAGGGACATTATGCCCGCTATGCGAATGAGATTTTACAAGATCAAATCTGATTTTCTCGAATTTGATCTGTTATCTATCATTTTTAGGGTTAAATTGTTGTATGACAGGGTGATGTTTAATGACAGATGGGGGTGATAGATGCAATTTGATCTGTCATCTGTCAGCTTTGAAAAATGTAGGCAAACGGCTGTTATGTAATGCTTATGGCTTATGTAACAGCCGTTTGTGTGCCATTTATGTCTTGTTTTGTCACAGAGACTTGTTTAGGTACTGGGTGGCGTTTTTGGATCCTATCTTAGTGATTTTATCTTCTTGGACCAGGCTTTTCAGCTCTTTCAGGGCTTTTTGCCTGCTGCAATAGGTAAGATTCATATACTCTGTGGTAGTGAGATTTAGCTTTTGTTCGAAATGCTTTTTTAGCCGCAACTCCTTTTCTGCCTGACTCAGATTGGGTACTGTTACGGATTGGGCGCGGGTAACCTCCATGGTTGAGAGCTTGTCTTTCAATTCTTGTGAGCACCTGAAATTCACGTGACTGAAGTGTACGGATTCACTCCGTATTTCGTTTTTCTCCATTACCGGCCTCGACTTAAGGGATACGCTGAAATAGCCAATGTTATTCAGATTTACATTGTAACCTTCTCTCAGCGTTTCCTGCAAAAGATCGGAAATAACCAATAAGGCGCTTTTGATGGTGGCAGGCGACAGGCTGCTTCGGCCTTGTGCGCGGTCGGCCAACTGCTCGATGCTAAGCGTTCCAAGTGATTTGATGCGGGGGTGTAATGGTTTTAGTTCTTCGCTATTAGCTGGGTCTGGGTTACGTACTAACTTATAATTTGCGGCCATACAGTTGTTTTTTATTGGTTTTAAGGTGAACAATTCTTTCTGATACTTGCATAAGCTGGTCATACTTTAGCTGATAAACAGTCATTCTACAGTTGAGGTATTATCATTCACCAACTGTGGAATGATCATACTACAGCCGCAGTATAACAAAAGTATGCTTTGTAAAGATACAATTAATTATTGTATCTGCCTTACTTATACGTATAGAAATGGCTAATAAACAGAAGCATTCGTTAAAAGGGTGCTTTCGCTTGCAGACAGAGCTCTTGTCCGGTTACCGGATGCCTGAATGAAAGACTCTCGGCATGAAGATAGAGTCGGCCGCCCCCTTTCCCATAAAGGGAATCGCCCACAATGGGAGCATTCAACCCGGAAGGGTGCGCCGCATGAACACGTAACTGGTGAGTACGGCCCGTCTGGGGATGAAAAGCCACCCGGGTACCATGTGTTTCATGCTGAACAACCTCGTATCGGGTAATGGCCGGTTTGCCATGCTGGTAATTAACGGTTTGCCGGGGCCGGTCGTCCGGATCCAGACAAAGGGGAAGCTCTATCGTTCCCTGTGTACAAACCAAATCTCCATCCACGATGGCGATGTAACGCTTCTCCATCTTGCGGTTTTTGAACATGGCTTGGAGTTGTTTGTGAATCGCTTTGGATTTAGCCAGCAACAGGAGTCCCGATGTAGCCATATCCAACCGGTGAACGATAAGCGGACCATCGGCATCGGGGTAGCTGCTTTTCATCCAGTCGTACACCGAATAAACGGCTTGCTTTCCGGGAACGGACAACATGCCGGCCGGTTTGTTTACCGCTACCATCCAGGCATCTTCATACACAACCTCGGGCGATGAATGGCGGTGCTTGTCGCACGTCAGCGGATTCTCTTCCACCGTGAGCCCCTGCAACATGAAATTAAGAATAGGTCCGCATTTGCCGCTGCAGGCAGGATAATAATTCCCATGGCGGCGAATCTCCGTCTTTGGCGAGTCACCCCACCAGAATTCGGCCATGGCAATCGGTTTCAACGAATGTATATAAGCAAACTGCAACAATTTTGGTGCGGCACATTCGCCTGCTCCGGCAGGAGGTATCTTTCCGGTAGCATCTTCAAATACGGTTCGCAAGGCCCTCCTCTCTCCGTAGGCATTCATCAATACAAAACAATCAAATAATTGCTGTTGCAGCGCTGCCGAACGCGTCTTCCTTTCCGAACATAGAGATTCGATCTCCTGAACAAACAAACCCACTTCCTGCTGCAGAAGCGCAATCTTTTCTTGCCAAAAACGCTCTAACCGTTTAAATTCGGCTTTGGCAAACTGACTTTCGCGGATTAATTGATGGTTTTTCCATTCATCCAACCCCTCTTTTCTACGTTTATCCCTTGCCTCCTTCCCGGCTTTCAGCTCTTTTTTAGCATCAGCCAGTTTGTTGCCAGCCTCATCGATGGCTTCTTGAAGTTGAGTTTTGAGCTGCAGGAACTTCGGGTCATTCTCCAATCTTTCGATACGGCTGTTAAGCGCTGATATATTTCTCTCTTCCACCCTGAAGAAACCATCCGGATCTGTAAAATCGCAGATGGGAGGAACAAACCACGGGTGACGGCTTTTTCCGTCCAGGTTGCCCGAAAAGGCCGCCAGGTATCCCAACGTATTTTCCGTAGTCTGTACCACCAGCACCCCGAACATCTTTCCCTGCTGCAGCTCATCGGTCCACGCTTTCTGCTCCTTCAGGTAAGCTTGTACCTCGTTGGCCGCCGAAATACACAGCGGATGCGGTTCATAATGGAACGGGAAGGTGAACTTTTCCGGTAAGGGAAAGGTTTCAACCGATCGGGGAAAAAGATGTATCATTGCATGGAACATTATGCTGTGTATGATAAAAAAGTCCGGCAAAGATACGAATTTAAAAAAGGAAGATCATCCGGCTGCATTATTTGTAAAATATATTCTTTATCAGAAGGTTCTTAAATAATTTATTGTATATTTGTAGCTGACCCGTAAACGGAACCGGGATTTTGTATTATTTTATTAACCTTAAAAAAGAAAAACATGGGTAATATTAGTGTTGCTATGATTTTTATCCCTTTGTTTACCTTCTTGATTATACTTGGAGCAGTGTATCTGGCTCTTCGTTCATTAATCCGCTTTGCCATTAAAGAATACAGGAAAAAAGAGGAATAAAGTATTTGTTTAGGATTGAAATGGATTTATCCTTATTATTTTGAATGTATTATTTAACCATAGGAACGAATACTACACTGAAGACGGGGATTTCATGAATCAGTCCGTCGGCATCTTTAGTAACCAGATACAGAATCTGGAAGTCTGTGCCAACAGGAATTACCATTTGTCCACCCGGAGCAAGCTGGTCGATAAGGCTTTGCGGAATGGAAGGCGGGGCGGCTGTTACGATAATGGCATGATATGGAGCGGCATCGGGGTAACCGTTGTAACCATTTCCATACAGATAATGAATGTTTGAATAATGAAACGGACTTAAGTTCTCGCGGGCAAGGTCGTGAAGTTCTTTGATGCGTTCCATTGTATAAACCTCGCCGGCCAGTGCGGCAAGTATAGCCGTCTGATACCCTGTGCCAGTACCGATTTCCAGTACTCGGTGGTTGGGTTCGAGGGAAAGCATCTCTGTCATCTTTGCAACAATAAATGGTTGCGAGATGGTCTGTCCGCAATAGGTAAGCAAGGCGTGATCCGTATAGGCCAGATGGCGGATATCCGCAGGAACAAACAGATGCCTTGGCACTTTAGCCAATGCGTCCAGAACCATTCTGCTGCGTATCCCCCTGCATTCCAGCTGTTCTCTTACCATACGCTGTCTTTCCAAATCTTCCAACGAGCTATTCATAAGCCTTTCTTTCAAAT
The DNA here is from genome assembly GCF_013409575.1 of Macellibacteroides fermentans. NCBI lineage: Bacteria > Pseudomonadati > Bacteroidota > Bacteroidia > Bacteroidales > Porphyromonadaceae > Macellibacteroides > Macellibacteroides fermentans. The sequence continues at coordinate 672,947 of NZ_JACCCY010000003.1, forward strand.
TATTCTCAAAAACAGTACCCGGTACCGGAATCTTGTCCGTTTTCATCCGGTATGTTTCCTTTAGAACAATTGAGAAAGCAATATCGCTCATTTAAAGGAAATAATAAGTGTAAATGCCCTCCAAATGAGTCCAAAACAGACTCAATAGTGTTGCTATTACGATTTTATTAGCCTCATTTCAAGAGACAAAAGTTTATGAGAAGTATAATAGAAAGGATTTTACTGAAAATAAGTATCTTCGTTTTTGTTATAAGGTTATGGATAACGATCCGCATTTGCATAGTATCGGATGAATATATCGTCTGGTTTTAGTAAAATTGGATGTAAAAGTGAAGGATATTTATACTTTTTAAAATCGTTAAGACTTATAAATCAATTTATTAACGCTTAAAGTGAAGGATGTGAAGGATTTTTTTGCAAACTTTTTGTTGAAAGCCGACAAAGGGGATGTAAATTAAGCTGCCCACGCTGTCAATTTAGCCCTGACTTCCCGTAACTGGCTTATGGGGTGTTATATTGTAGAGTTTGAGCAAAACGGAGAAGAGCGTGCAGCATACGGTGAACAGTTATTGAAGAAACTGGAACAACGACTGAAAACTAAAGGATTGAATGAGCGTAGATTCCGTGAATTTAGGCTATTGTATCTTGTTTATCCACAACTAAAAGAGCCTATTGTACAATACATTACCTCTCAAATTCAAATTCGGCATTCATTGACCGCCGAATTCACTGAACCAATTCGGCAGTCATCAACCGAAGAATCTAAAAATGATGTTTGGAAACTATCAACAGAACACCCACAAACCTAAACATGGATGATTCCGGCTGATAGATTATTCAACAAATTATCTTCTACCCATTTAAATACCATGTCGGGAATTGAAAATCCGGTAAAACGTGCTTTCTATGAAATGGAAACTATTCGTGGCTGTTGGTCGGTAAAGGAGCTGGAACGACAAATAGCTTCTTTATACTACGAGCGTAGCGGACTATCCAAAAATAAAGAAGCCCTCTCCGCTTTAGTACAACAGCAAGCGACCTTATTACAGCCTAAAGACGTTATCAACACCCCTGTTACCTTGGAGTTTTTAGAACTGAATGAACGTGCATTATTGACAGAAAACGATTTGGAACAATCCATTCTCGATAACCTGCAACATCTCCTGTTAGAAATGGGACATGGCTTCTGCTTTGAAGCCCGGCAAAAACGTATATTGATAGACGAAGATTATTTCTTTGCCGACCTTGTTTTCTATCATCGCATCTTAAAATGCCATGTCATTGTAGAATTAAAGATTGATAAATTCCACCATGAATATGCCTCCAAACTGAATATGTACCTTGTACCGTTTAATTTACACCCCGTAAGTACTAATGAGATCTATGGCATAGTTAATATGGATACAGATTCGTAATTATTTTGACTTACAATTTCTCCACTTTTACCGTCAATTAAAAGTTTCTCTCTGTGAATGTTACGGTTTTCACGTATAAACTTATAAACAATTTGGTGGAACTTGTCATCTCCAAAAATTGTTTTACACTTTAATTCGTATGTAATACTGTGATTTTCTGCTTTTTTCTGATATACATCACAGCCCCACTCTAAGGAATTTTTGAATACAATGTATCTTTTTCCATCCTTATCTTCTTTAATTACAATATGTTCGATAAGCCATTCTGATGAAGGGACTTGTTTTTCATCGAAATAAACTATAAGTTCATATTCTGTTTTAGATACTACTCTAATGCTTTTTTCGTTTCCATGAGGGAAAGGATCTATGTCACTAAATGCCACGCTGTCTATTATATTTGTTCCAGATCTATTAATATAAATACTTTCCTGAAGAACTTGTAATGGAGGTGGAAAATTACCATCACTCATTTTATCACAGCTAACAAGCAATAAGAGTGCTAAAATTGCAATTAAATTTTTCATGTTATTTACGTGGGTTAATTGTTAATACTTTTCTGTCTTTACTGAAGTTGTAACTATTGGGAGAAACCATATCTGAGTAGAACCAACCATTCCCTGCACCAGCTCCCCATCCCCAATTCATGTAGAAATATTCACTATTTGTTTTTCTTACGCCAGAATAATATTCATATTCTCCCAAGCCAAATTCATTTGATATATAAACAGCGGCATAAAGTGTTATATTCTCTTCATAACCTTCACACACCCAAGCATGCCCTTCATTTGAAGAAATATTTGTACCTCTCATAAATACAGGTCTATTTGCTTGGATTTCTCTCGCAGTCTTTAATCGTTCTGAAAATCCATAGTAGTTGTATATACTAGTTGAATAATTGAAATTTTTATCAAGAGCACTACTTACATTACTTATTGTTGTAGATGTTCCTTCATCGTTATATTTTGCATCGCAAGCATTTCTTACATCAGTAATCATTTTTTGTGCTGATGAGTTATCTGAAGATGGATTAAGGCCTATTTGAGTCCAATTGTAAGTATTTGGCCATTGATGAAATTTCATAATTTGTGCTGCCGCAATCGGGCCACAACCTGCATGTCCGTTTGATGCATCAATATTAAAGGGTAGTGCTGATTGATTCCAGTTTGTATTTATTAGAGGTCCGTATTTGCTATTTGATCTTTTTATAAGAAGAATGGAGGCATCCATACAATTTACATTGGGATCTGAATGAGAACAAATATCTTGAATAAATTTTTGAGCTTCCTCTGGAGTAAGAAAATAATTTATAGCAGATATGTCATGGCATTCGTAGCCTTGTTGTTGCCATTTTATTTTTTCCTCATCTTTATTGTAATTTACTGAAAGAGCTAATTGTGTTGCCGATTTTGTAATGGGGTCTTTTTCTTCAAATATAGACCACTCAATAGCATATTTATTTCTCAAACTATCAATTGTTCCTGAGTTTATACTTTCTATATTTCCTATATACTCATCAATCATTAATCTTGCAGCAGTATTTGTTTTTAGACTTATATTATCTGAGCTTGAGTATGCTAAAATGGGTGGATAGTTTTTTGTAGCACTTACAATTATAAATCCATTGTTTGATAAATAGTTTAAAATATAAAAAGCAGGTTCATCTTCCTTATCCTTAATACAAATAACTTCTTTTATAGAAATATTTGATGGTTGAGCCTTAGTGATAGATGGAGAAAAAAAAATGTTTGCAATATTTTCTGCATCATTCTTTGATATGTTTGATGTACTTCTGCTTATTAGTCTTTTGTCGAAATATTCTGACGTAGAAACTCTATTTTGTTTATTAAATAAATCTTCATTCTCAGTACATGAAATTAAGAATAACATGGTTAATAGTAAAAGGAGGTTTTTCATTTGAGTTGGGTTTTTAAATTAATAATTGCAAACATAAACAATTAATACACTTATTTGCCTATGTTGATTAATAATAAACATATGATATGGTTAATAATCATTAATAGAGTGTTTGTTTGTTAAAAAGGAAGTAATAAACTATCATATTCTGAATATTTACTCCATGTTATATGAGAAACGAAAGATGGAGTAATTTTGTATTCAATTATTAAGAGCTTGATCTTCTGTCAAAGAAGAAGGGCAGTTTTCATATCTGCTACTGATTAATTCTCTATTTTCAAGATAGTTGTGCCGGGGCCTTTGGATACTAGTTTTATCGGGGCTTTGCCGGAATGTGTGGTTGCTGACTGTGTTTTGTCGGTGTGCCATACAGAGTAGACGTGGTTAGTGTACCCGGCAGGTAAGTCAACCACGGTGCTCACAGCTTTTTTGGTCTGAATGAAAAGGTAGTTGCCGCCATTATATGTCATTTCGTAGCACAACAGCCGGTCATTATCGATGAGAGGAGTAAACCAGGTATAACAACCGCTCCACTTATTGATTGTGCCTTTTTTTGCTACCTGACCGTTTATCAACCGGTGGTATACTTTAGTGCCACTGGTAAAGGCCATATTGTTGTCTTCGGTTATCAACGCTCTTTTCCCCAGTTCATAAGATGGATTCATCCAACAGGCTTCATACCAGCTTCCGGCGCTGTCTCGCTGAATCCATGAGCTTAATTCGGGATAGGCGGATTTGGGGTTGTTGATGCCTGCCTGTTTTTTAACAAAATCGGCCGTGCTTCCTCCCGGAAAGTATATTTCGTCTCCTTTCGCCATGGACTGCATGCCATAATAAGTTGTGACCTTTACGGGGTCCCTCTGAGCATATGTGTGCTCCGTATTTACAGAGATACTTCCTCCTGCTACTCTATACTCCACCTTTTCCAGACATAAAACCGAATCGAGCGAAATAACAGTCGTCCCATCTGCACCATACGTGGGTAAAAGAGGATTGTAGATGGTATTTACGACGTTTATTTGTACTTCGTTGCAAGCAATCAACCGATTATTATCCAATGGTTTTCCGTCTGCTGTAAAAGTGAACCAATCGCATGTGGCCGTTTTGATCTTTTTGGTATAATCTTCTTTGTAGCAATGATTGGCCCCGCAGAAGTTACCTTCTATACTGATCGGACCTATGTTGTCGCTATAGGCAAGATTGATTACCTTATCGGGATTTCTGCTTACATCTGTAAGTGGGCTGTCGGTTGTATTTGCTGCTATACCTACCTGATAGAAGCCCATCAGGTTATTGTTGAGGCATTTCCTGAAACAAATTAGCAGATCGGATTTTTCATCGAACTTTGTGCCGATGTAAATTGTATCGCCTAAGCGTTTTACATACATCTTATCGGGATGGGGTCTTGAATTTCCGTAAGATAGGCTTGTCAGCAAGAGGTAAATCAATAATAAAGTGACCTTTTTCATAGAATCTGAGTTGAGTTTTTATCTGTAAATCAAACCTGGTGGTTGAAAAAAGAAAAGCCTGTAAATGTTTCATTTACAGGCTTTCTTTTTGGGTTATGGTACCCAGAGCCGGGATCGAACCGGCATGGAAGTGAATCCACTGGTGTTTGAGACCAGCGCGTCTACCAATTCCGCCATCTGGGCATTTGATTTGTTTTCAAATGCGTGGCAAAGGTATGGATTTTTTCTAAATGCGCAAACGTTTGATTACTTTTTTTTAAATATAATTCAAAGGCAGATTAAATCACAGATTATTTATTTAGCTTTGTATCTGTTTGAATACATTAAATCAACCTAAATCATGAAAGATAATTATTGTGTCATCATGGGTGGCGGGATTGGAAGTCGTTTCTGGCCATTTAGCAGAGAAAGCTATCCGAAACAGTTTCTGGATTTCTTTGGAACCGGACGTTCGTTGTTACAAATGACTTTCGATCGGTTTGCCAAGATCATCCCAGTGGAGAACATCTTTATTGTTACCAATGAACAATATGCAACCCTAATACACGAACAGCTGCCGGAATTGTCTGTCAGCCAGATTTTGCTTGAACCTGCCCGCAGAAATACGGCTCCCTGTATTGCCTACGCAGCTTACCATATACGTGCCTGTAATCCAAATGCCAACATAGTTGTGGCTCCATCGGATCATTTAATTCTGAAGGAAGATCTCTTCCTGAAGGATGTTTCCAAAGGATTGGAATTTGTAAAACAGAACCGGGCACTGGTTACCATGGGTATCAAGCCCAGCAGACCTGAAACGGGGTATGGATATATCCAGAGCAGCGGGGTGATGGCCGACGATTTTACAAAGGTGAAGACTTTTACAGAAAAGCCTAACCTGGATCTTGCCAAGGTCTTTTATGAAAGTGGTGAGTTCTATTGGAACTCGGGGTTGTTTTTATGGAATGTAAATACCATTCTGGAGGCTTTTGAAAAATACCTTCCGGATATCGCCACCCGTTTTGATATGGGTAAAGACAAGTTCAACACCGATGAGGAGGTCGATTTCATTAAAGAGAACTTTGCTTATTGTCTCAATATCTCCATCGATTACGGAATTATGGAGAAAGCCGATAATGTGTTTATGCTATGTGTGGATTTCGGTTGGGCCGACTTAGGCACCTGGGGTTCTTTATTTGATATTGCCCGTAAAGATGACCAGAATAATGCTTCATTGAAGAGCCGGGCTCTGTTATACGAAAGCTCTGGAAATGTGGTGGCTTTGGATGATCCGGGTAAATTGGCTGTAATACAGGGACTGCATGATTACATTGTGGCCGAAGCCGATAATGTATTGCTGATTTGCAAAAAAGAAGACGAACAGCGTATCAAACAGTTTGTAGCCGATGCTCAGATGAAGTTCGGTAAAGAATACAACTAAGAAACATTGTTTTATTGAATAGAATCGTGAATCTTCGAGGTTACCCGGGTAGCTTTGGAGATTCACGTTTTTTATATGAATTCCTGTACTTTATATACAAATTCCATCCATACCCAATAACGGATGGCTTTGCCCAGAAACATGGAAATGGCAACAATCCATACGTTACCCCGTAAAAAGCCTAAAGCAACTGCGATAAAGTCGCCGATGCCCGGCAAAAATACGAAGAAAGCCATAACGGAACCTTTCCCTTTTATCCAGTTCTGTACCTTTTCAAGCTTTTTTATATCCAGTTTAAGGTACTTTTCAATCCATTCCATTTTTCCCAGCATACCCAGATAGTAACAGCTCATTCCTCCCAGAAAGTTTCCCAATGTGGCCGCCACCATACATTGCCAGTAGTCGGCTCCCGCAAATAATACGCCTGTAAGTACCACTTCGGAGCTGAAGGGAAGTACGGTTGCTGCAAGAAACGAGGCGATAAAGACGCCGATGTATCCCCATTCTATAAGTTCTGCCATAGCTGGATGCTTATAAGGGTAAAATAAAACAGGATGGAGCCATAAAAGATCCAGTTAACCACCTTGCCTTTGTTAACCGTAAAATAATGAGAGACGAGTATGGCCGAAGGCACACAGGCCATTCCCATAAATTCTTCCGACGTGTGGTCGTACAGAAAGAAAAGGAAAGCCGACCATACCGAAAGGGCGATCAAAAACGAAAGAAACTGCCTGGTACGGAGATTATCGTCGTATTCGTGGGTAAGGATATTAAAGGATGCGATGGCAGTGAGCAATGCAGCATAGCCTATTCCGGTCCACTCGATCCATCCGGCATTTTTCACCAGCGAGAACTTTATATCCAGCAGTTCTCCGAATGGTTCTACAAATGGGGTAATATTCTGCTGCCAGACACTCCATCCCAATAAAAACCAATATACGGAAATCACACCAATAAAGGATGAAAGGATTGTTTTTCCGCTGATGGAGCGCAACTGGTACATACCCCACCAAAACAGCGGAAGGTACCAGAGTATCTGGATCCACAACAGGCTTCCGATACCGAGTACAAAGGCGATGTTGAAAGCTTTTGACTTTGATTCGGGGTTATGATACGAGGTGAATAATTCGTAGATAGCCAAAATCAGGCAGAATACAGCCAATGAGTTCGACTTTAACGGAAAGAAGCCCAGATTGGTGCTTACATACAACAGATAAAACAGAAAAGGCAGGAGCGTTTTCTCGCGGATGAGTCCCAGGGCATAATTGGCCCGGTGCAATAAAAACGCTCCGCCAATAGTAAGGATAAATCCGATAAGGTAGGCAGATTCTTTACTTGTAAGGCTTTGGCAGACTACTTTCCACAGGGGAGTGTCGCTGCTGTTGATAGTCAGCGGAAACCCCACGGCAAAATAATAACCTACAGCCCAACAAAGAATACAGGCCAGTAAAGTGCTTGTAAACAGTACCGGTCCGCATATATTATTGCGTCTTCTTATCGTATCTCTTCTCATATTTATAAATCGAATCCGATATCGCTACGGAAGTATTTTTTATCGAACGAGATTTTATTGGCCACATCGAACGATTGTGCCAGAGCTTCAGCTTTTGTTTCTCCGTAAGAGCTAACAGCAATTACACGTCCGCCGTTGGTTACTATTTGTCCGTTTGCTTCTTTTGTACCGGCATGAAATACAATACTGCCTGCAGTTTTATCGAGTCCGCTTATCTCTTTTCCCTTTTCGTAGTCTCCGGGATAGCCTCCGGATACCAACATAACGGTTACAGCGGAGCGCGGATCTTGCTCAAGCACACGGTCTTGCAGATTTCCCTGACCAACACCTTCCAGCAGGTCTACCAGGTCCGACTTGATACGCAACATCACAACCTCGGTTTCCGGGTCGCCCATTCTGCAGTTGTACTCGATAACCATCGGTTCGCCGTTCACTTTAATCAGACCGATGAAGATGAAGCCTTTGTATTCGATACCTTCGGATTTAAGTCCCTGTACAGTAGGAATGATAATGCGTTCTTCCACCTTTTTCATGAATACTTCATCGGCAAAAGGTACCGGAGAAACAGCTCCCATACCTCCGGTATTCAAGCCCGTATCTCCCTCTCCGATGCGTTTGTAATCTTTTGCTTCGGGAAGGATCTTATATGAATTGCCGTCGCTCAGCACAAATACAGAACACTCAATTCCGGATAGGAACTCTTCTATCACCACGGTCTTACTTGCGTCGCCAAACATTCCGTCAAGCATCTCTTTCAGTTCGTTTTTGGCTGTTGCCAGGTCGGATATAATCAACACACCTTTTCCGGCTGCAAGTCCGTCGGCTTTCAACACATAAGGAGCCTGCAACGATTCAAGAAAGGCATAACCTTCTTCCAGGTTGCCGGCAGAAATACTTTTATATTTTGCGGTAGGAATGTTATGGCGCATCATGAAGGCTTTGGCAAAGTCTTTGCTACCTTCCAGCTGGGCACCTTCCTTACTGGGGCCGATAACCGGGATGGATACCAGTTGTGGATCGTTTTTGAAGAAGTCGTAGATTCCCTTTACCAACGGATCTTCCGGACCAACCACCACCATGGTGACCTGATTGGCCAATACAAATTCCCTGATTGCAGGAAAATCGGTTGCAGACATCGGTACGTTGATGCCCACAGTGGATGTTCCGGCATTTCCGGGAGCTATAAATAATTTGTCCACTTTCGGACTCTGACTTATTTTCCAGGCCAGTGCATGTTCACGACCTCCTGAGCCAACGAGTAGTATATTCATTTGTCTATGTATTTATTCGGTTTATTATTTCAGATAATCCATAAAATAGCGGGTGATCTTTTCCGACAGATGCGGACGATCCTTTCCAATCACATTGTGTTCGTGTCCGGGATAGACGAAATAGTCCGGATAGGTTCCCTCATTCACGCAAGCTTTCAGGAAGGTAAGGCTGTGCTGCCATACAACCACCGGATCAATATCTCCGTGAATAAGCAAAAGATGTCCTTTCAAGTTGCCTGCCTTCAGTTTCAGGTTGGCATTTTTGTAGCCTTCCGGGTTCTCTTTGGGTGTGTCCATATAGCGTTCGCCGTACATTATTTCGTAATATTGCCAGTCAATCACCGGACCACCTGCAACACCTACCTTGAATATGTCGGGATAGCTCAGCATCAGATTGGTGGTCATAAACCCGCCGTAACTCCATCCATGTACACCAAGTTTGTCGCCATCTACGTAAGGAAGCGATTTTAAGAACTCAACTCCTTTAATCTGATCGGCCATTTCATTTACACCCAGGTTACGGTGAATCACCTGTTCGAATGCTGCACCACGGTTGGCAGAACCTCTGCTGTCTACCGTAAATACAACAAATCCCATTTGAGCCATGTATAAGTCCCATCCCCGTGCGTCGGCCATCCAGGTGTTATTCACCAGCTGGGCATGCGGACCTCCATATACATAAACTACAGCGGGGTATTTTTTTGTTTCGTCCATTCCCACCGGTTTTACAAGTCGGTAGTACAGATCGGTCGTGCCGTCGGCAGCTTTGATGGTGCCGGTTACAATTTCCGGAAATGCGTAATCTTTGTAAGGATTGGATGCTTTCAGCAATTCGAGCGATTGACCCGAGGCAACAGTCGTAACCTGTATGGTACGGGGGTTATGCTGACTTGAAAACTGATCTATAAAAGCCTCTCCGCCGGGAGCCAGTTTAATCTGGTGTGTTCCCTCCAGGGTGGTATGTTTCTTTATGACTCCCGATGCCAGGTTGACACTATACAGATGACGTTCCATCGGGCTTACCTCGGTAGACATATAGAACAGATTCTTTCCTGAGGCATCAAAGCCTACAACATCCGTCACAATCCAATCACCCTTGGTAAGCTGTTTTACCAATTTACCGTTGATGTCATACAAATATAGGTGGTTGAAACCATCCCGCATACTTTGCCAGATAAAACGATCGGAATTTTGAGGTAAAAACAAGACGGGATTCTGTGGTTCCACATAGGCGGAATCTTCTTCCGTAAAGAGAATGACTTCGCGTTTTCCGGTGTTGGCATCGTAACGAACCAGGTTGCACACATTCTGTTCGCGGTTTACCTCTGCAAGGTAGATGCTTTGTCCGTCGGGACTCCAGGCAAGGTTGGTCAGATACTTGTCCTTTGGTGTACCAGTCTGTAGAAATACCGTTTTACCGGTGGATGGATTGTAAACACCAACAGTAACCTCATGGCTTTTCATTCCGGCCATGGGATACTTAATAGGATTTGCTACAGCCGTGCGGGCCGTAACATCCACGATGGGATAGTCTGTAACCATTCGCTCGTCCATTCTGTAAAAGGCCAGTTTGTTTCCGTTGGGCGACCAGAAAGTACCTTTGCTGATTCCAAATTCATTTCGGTGCACAGACTGACCGTTTACAATCCCTTTGTCATGGTCGGCAGTTACTTCCATTACTTTTTCATCGGGACCAACCACTCGGAGGTTATTATCTTCGGTAAATGCCAGCCATTTATTATCGGCAGTCCAGTCACAATTTTTCCAGTTTTCATCCACTTTACGGAATGAAACCACCTTACCCGCTTTCCAATCGTACTGAACCCGTACCTGTTTAGATTCGAAAACCAGTTCCGTCTTGTCATGATCCGTCACGGTAAAAGCCGGTAAGCCGGAAACTGTTTTAAGTCCGGCAGCCATAAGAGCTTCATTTAACGATGCGCGTGTAAACAATACTGTTTCTTTACTCTTTTTACCCGGTTTGCCACCCAATACACTATCACCTTTAGCATACAGATAAGTAGTTCCGCTCCATTGCAGTTGTTTTAAAGTGCGTGGCGTAAATTTGCTGTATGTCTTCCCCCCGGGAATCAGATCATCCAGTGTAAATTGTTTATTCTGGCCATGTATTCCCATAGGCAACGTAAAACATACAATGTAAAAGAGGATGGAAGCCATCCTCCTTTTGTATTGATTATAAATCATCATCTCCTTTTATCTTTTTAATAGGCAGGTCACTAAAGCTTCGTTTGTCGATGCGACTATCCCGAAAGTCCTTTCCTTCTTTTTTATCTTTAAACGGCTTACCCTTGTCTTTGAAGTTTTTCCCGCCAAAGCGGTCGTCATCTTTATATTTCATCTTAGCCGGACGATCATCAAACTTCTTTTTACCGGGTCCGCCTGGCGAGAAACTAGACTTTCCCGGACCGCCAGGCGAGAAACTTGATTTTACAGGACGTTCAAAAGGTTTGTCTTTAGAACGTTTTGCATCCTCTCTGCCAAATTGTTTGCGTGCAGGTTTTCCGTCGTTGCGATCTTCTCCGAAGAAACGTTTTCCCGGAGCAAAAGCTGCTTTTTCCTCTTCCGTTTCGCTGTGTGCGGCGGCAAATCTTCTGTCCGGACGGTCCATCCGGTCTGTTTTGAAGTTTTTCCGCTCCGGACGTTCGCTGTACTCCTTGCGTGGAGCTCTTTCACCTCCGGATGAATTTTCGTTTCTTGCGGGTCGGTCACTGCTAAACGAACGGGCCGGTCTTTCGGTAGAAACATCTGAAGCTTCTTCTCCTTCGGCCAAAGCTTTCTTATAGTCCTTGTTTTTTCCTTCAAATATATCGTAGCAACGGAATTCACAATCCAGCGAACCGTTTATTACCTTCATTTTATCACTGGGGCGTAATCCTATCTTTTCAAAACATTCGTCCTTGTAGCTCAATATCCAAACTTTATAGCCGGTAAAGACATGTTTCATGCGCTCGCCGATCATCGCGTAAAGGCCCATTAAGTCGCGAGAAGAGATACGCTCTCCGTAAGGAGGGTTGGTAACCATGATCCCTGGTCTGGGTGGTTCCTGGTATTGCTGTAATGGAAGCACCTGCAGGTCAATGTACTTGGAGAGACCGGCACTACGAACGTTCGTTCTGGCAATTTCAATGGCGTCCGGACTGATATCCGATCCGTAGCACTTGAATGTGAATTCTTTTTCGTTGGATTCGTCGTTATAAATCCGGTCGAACAACTCCTGATCAAAGTCGACCCACTTTTCGAAGGCGAAGTTTTTACGATGAATACCGGGAGCGATATTCAGGGCGATCATAGCTGCTTCTATAAGCAACGTTCCGGAACCACACATCGGATCCACGAAGTTGGATTCCCCTTTCCAGCCCGTCTTCATGATCAACCCGGCAGCCAGAACCTCATTCAGAGGGGCTTCCGTCTGATCAACCCGGTATCCGCGTTTGTGCAGACTCTCGCCCGAACTGTCGATAGAAAGTGTACAGTCGTTATGAGAAATATGAATGTTAATGTATAAATCGGGATTACTTACGCGTACAGACGGACGTTTTTCGTATTTCTCCATGAAATAATCAACAATCGCATCTTTGGTACGATAAGCAACAAACTTGGAATGGTTAAAGTCTTCAGAATAAATTACCGAGTCAATGGCAAACGTTTTATCTAAAGACAGGTATTTTTCCCATTCTATCTTTTTCACCTCTTTGTAAACTGTGTCGGCATCTTTGGCTTTGAAGTGATAGATGGGTTTCAGGATGCGGAGTGCGGTACGGCAATAGAAATTAGCCTTGTAAAGCAACTCCATGTTGCCTTCGAAGGAAACCATCCGGCGACCGATCTGCACCTCATTGGCTCCCAGCGAAATTAACTCACCGGCTAATACTTCCTCTAAACCATAGAGGGTTTTAGCCACCATTTCAAACGTCTCGTTATTCATTTGTTTTTAATATATTATCTTAATGCATTGTTTTGTGTGATAACCATTCCCGCAGGTACGTCCTGGGCAATCCAAACGTTTCCGCAAATGGTAGCTCCTTTTCCAACGCGGATGCGTCCGATAAGAGTAGAATTGGAATAAACCGTAACATCGTCTTCCAGGATGGGGTGTCGTGCCACACCACGTATGGTTTGTCCGTTTTCGTCGGGAGGTAATTTTTCGCCGGCAAGACTGACTCCCTGAAATATCCTTACCGAATTTCCGATCACGCTGGTTTCTCCTATTACGGTTCCGGTTCCATGGTCGATGGAAAAGGAATGGCCGATGGTGGCCCCCGGGTGGATGTCTATCCCTGTTTCGCTATGCGCCATTTCGGTAATCATTCGCGGAATAAAAGGAACGCCCAGACTGTATAGCCGGTGTGCGATACGGTAACCAACGATGGCTCTGAATCCCGGATAGCAGAATATTACCTCACCAACATTCTGTGCCGCCGGATCTCCGTTAAAAGTAGCTTCGGCGTCTGTAGCAAGTATCTCCCTGATTTCGGGAAGAGTTTTTATAAATGCTTCTGATAATCTCTTTGCCTGCTCGCTTATTTTTTCTTCCGGACATGCCGTGCAGGAGCTGTCGGCAAAGCAAAGTCCTGCATAAATCTGCCCGGACAACCGTTCGTGAAGCATTTCTATGTTCACTCCCGTCTGAAATCGAATAGTCTGTTTGCTTATCCGGGCATTTCCATAATAGCCCGGAAAAAGAATGGATCTGCAAAGATCCACGATCTCTTTCAATACTTCGCCGGAAGGGAGGGCTTCCTCATCGCGATACGCATGAAACAGTTGTTTATACGATGCCTCGTCCGAAAGTTGTTCAACTGTGTCAGCCAGTATTGTACTATGCTTCTGCAAGCCCATGAGATAAAGTATTCATAATTTGGTGCAAAAATAGTAATAAAGATTGAAATACCGACAATTACGTGGCCTACTTCTTATGCGGTTCGCCGAATACTTTGCATGTAAGGGTGTCTAACGCCACTTTCCATATCTTTACATTTTTAACGGCAGGGTCCGAATAGGTGAACTCTTTTTGAGTATATTGGTGCATGATGATGTCCAATGCCTCTTTCTTTTTGTCGAAATCTTCTTCAAAAAGCACGGTCCCCCATCCGATAACGCTTTTAGACCGCATCCGGTAGCTGCAGGCAACCTGTGGGTGCTGAAATACAAGGGCGTGGTCGGTGCTGAAGGTGATGCATATTTGGGGGTTTCTAGACAGAATGTCGATACTTCTTCCCTCTTGTGCGGAGTGCAGGTAGACTGTACCTTCTTTATATCCAAAATTCATGGGAATTACATAAGGGGTGAGGTCCGTATCTGCCAATCCCACAAAACATACCGTACATTTGACAATTATTTGTTCTATTTCCTCTTTTTCAGTGATAATAAGTGTTTTCATAAAGATTTTGTCTTACTTTTATGCATACAAACATACGGTTTTTTTTGCGGTAACAAAAGTATGGCTTTTATTGTTTCGAATCTCCTGCGCTGATTGGCGAAATATTTCTTTAATCGTTTGCGTGATATGGGGATTTAGCATACCTTTGCCAGACTTTTTGTACGTGACACGAACGTAATTTTTAAATATAATTAAATAACTTAAATTATTATCTTATGTGGTTACTTAATTCTTCTATCGGAAGAAAGCTGATTATGAGTATCTCAGGGCTTTTTCTGATCGTATTTTTAACAGTACACATGGTGATGAACTTAGTGGCGGTATTCTCGCTGGATGGTTATGATGCCGTATGTCATTTCATGGGTACCAATCCAGTCATTCAGTTAATGGTTCCTGTGTTAGCAGCAGGTTTCATTGTTCACATCATCTATGCGGGCATGTTAACCTTGCAGAATCAGAAAGCCAGAGGCAACGACAAGTATGCATCGGCCAGCAAAACACAAGTAAGCTGGGCTTCAAAGAACATGTTCGTTTTAGGCGCAATTGTTCTTGGTGTATTGGTTTTCCACCTTACTCACTTTTGGGCAAAGATGCAATTGCTGGAGTGGAAAGGCGAAGAGTCGATGTTGGGATCAGAATTGATTGTCACTGTGTTCAAAAATCCGGTTGTAGTTGCAGTTTATCTGGCTTGGATCTTGGCTGTATGGCTTCACCTTACTCATGGTTTCTGGAGTGCATTCCAGACACTGGGAATTAACAACAAGAAATGGTACAGCCGTCTGAAAATGATCGGTATCATCTACGCTACTATCCTTGCCGTTGGTTTCGCTGTTGTAGCTGTATACTTCTACTTTGCTCCTTTCGGTGCTTGCTGTGCAGCTTAATATCATGAATGTCTGACAACTTAAAAGAATAAGAATTATGACTAAAATAGATTCAAAAATCCCTCAGGGGCCGTTGGCTGAGAAGTGGAGTAATTATAAAAATCACCAGAAGCTGGTGAATCCCGCTAACAAACGTCGTCTGGATATCATTGTAGTTGGTACAGGTCTTGCCGGAGCTTCGGCTGCTGCCTCTCTGGGTGAGCTGGGTTTCAATGTGTTGAATTTCTGTATTCAGGATTCTCCACGTCGTGCACACTCTATCGCTGCACAAGGTGGTATCAATGCGGCAAAGAACTATCAAAACGACGGCGACTCGGTTTACCGTTTGTTCTACGATACAATCAAGGGTGGCGACTACCGTGCACGCGAGGCTAACGTATATCGTCTGGCAGAAGTGTCTAACTCCATCATCGACCAATGTGTGGCTCAGGGTGTACCTTTCGCTCGCGAATATGGTGGTTTGCTGGATAACCGCTCTTTTGGTGGTGCTCAGGTATCCCGTACATTCTACGCACGTGGTCAGACCGGACAGCAGTTGCTTCTTGGTGCCTACTCTGCATTGAGCCGTCAGGTTGGCAAGGGTGCTGTTAAATTGTATACCCGCTACGAAATGCTTGACTTGGTTAAGGTTGACGGTCGTGCACGCGGTATCATCGCCCGTAACCTGGTTACAGGTAAAACAGAACGTTTCTCTGCACACGCAGTTGTTGTAGCTACCGGTGGTTATGGAAACACATTCTTCCTTTCTACCAATGCGATGACTTCAAACGGTTCTGCTGCTGTTCAGTGCTATAGAAAAGGTGCTTATTTTGCCAACCCATGTATGGCTCAGATCCACCCTACCTGTATCCCTGTTCACGGTGAATTCCAGTCAAAACTGACCTTGATGTCCGAATCTTTACGTAACGACGGACGTATCTGGGTTCCTAAAAATATTAAAGATGCGGAAGCAATCCGTGCCGGCAAGCTTAAGCCAACCGCCATTAAGGAAGAAGACCGCGACTACTATCTGGAAAGACGCTATCCGGCTTTCGGTAACCTGGTTCCCCGCGACGTAGCTTCGCGTGCAGCTAAAGAACGTTGCGATGCCGGTTACGGTGTTGGTACAACCGGATTGGCCGTATACCTTGATTTTGCCGATGCTATCCAACGCCTGGGTAAAAAAGTGGTGGAAGCTAAATATGGTAACCTCTTCCAGATGTACGAAAAGATTGTTGACGATGATCCATATGTAACTCCTATGATGATCTATCCGGCTATCCACTATACAATGGGTGGTCTTTGGGTTGATTACGAATTGATGACATCAGTTCCCGGATTGTTCGCCATTGGTGAAGCAAACTTCTCCGATCACGGAGCAAACCGTTTGGGAGCTTCTGCATTGATGCAAGGTTTGGCCGATGGTTATTTCGTATTGCCTTATACTATCCAGAACTACCTGGCCGATCAGATTCGTGTTCCTCGTTTCAGTACAGATTTACCTGAATTTGTGGAAGCAGAAAAAGAAATCCAGGCTCGCATCAACAAGTTGATGAACATCAAAGGTCAGCATTCTGTAGACAGCTTGCATAAGAAACTGGGTCACATCATGTGGGACTTCGTTGGTATGGGACGTGATGCCGAAGGTTTGAAGGCAGCTATCCAGAAGTTGAGCGATCTGAAGAAGGAATTCTGGAGTGATCTTCGTATCCCTGGTTCAGGAAATGATTTGAACGTTGAGCTTGAAAAAGCGCTTCGTTTGGCCGACTTTATTGAAATAGGCGAATTGATGGCTCACGATGCTCTCGACAGAGAAGAATCTTGTGGCGGACACTTCCGTCTTGAACACCAGACCGAAGAAGGTGAAGCGTTACGTCACGATGATAAATTCGCGTATGTATCTTGCTGGCAGTATCAGGGAGAAGATAAAGCTCCTGTGATGTTGAAAGAAGAGCTTGACTACGAATTTATTGTTCGTCAGCAACGTAATTACAAGAGCTAAGGAGTAAGTAGTCGTAAAATTAAAGTAAAGATTAAAATCATGGATAAAAATATTGATATCACACTGAAAGTTTGGCGTCAGAAAGGTCCGAAAGAAAAGGGCTTTTTCGAAACGTATCCGCTTAAAGGAATTTCCCAGGGAAGTTCTTTCCTTGAAATGCTGGATATCCTGAACGAGCAATTAATCAACGAGGGAAAAGATCCTGTAGTTTTTGACCACGACTGTCGCGAAGGTATTTGTGGTATGTGCTCTTTGTACATTAACGGACACCCTCACGGACCAGACAGTGCAGTTACTACTTGCCAGCTTCACATGCGTCGTTTCAATGACGGCGACACGATTACAATCGAGCCATGGCGTTCGGCCGGTTTCCCGGTTATCCGCGACTTGATGGTGGATCGTACCGCATTCGATAAGATCATGCAGTCGGGTGGTTTCGTTTCTGTAAACACAGGTGGTATACCTGATGCTAATGCAATACCCATTCCTCAGTACAAGGCAGAAGAAGCTATGGATGCTGCTGCTTGTATCGGTTGTGGTGCTTGTGTTGCAGCCTGCAAAAACGGATCGGCTATGTTGTTTGTTTCAGCTAAGGTTAGTCAGCTTGCTCTGCTTCCTCAGGGACAGATTGAAGGTGCACGCCGTGCAAAAGCAATGGTTGCCAAAATGGACGAGCTGGGCTTTGGTAACTGTACAAACACCCGTGCCTGCGAAGTTGAATGTCCGAAGAGTATTTCGGTAAGCAACATTGCTCGCTTGAATCGTGAGTTCCTTGTAGCCAAGCTAAGAGACTAAGAGTTCTCACAACTTACAATAAGAAAAAGGATGCCCAAAAGGCATCCTTTTTTTTGTTTTCTCTCTGAAAAGGCCTCTGCCTGTTCAGGCAGTTGCGAGAGGTTGTAATTTGAAAGCGATAGATCTTATAAATTATCAAATGTATGTTATTAGTTGATTTAATATTTCATATTGAAATATTAAATCTTTTTGTTATATACTTATGTAAATTAAAACTGCCAAAATGTTGACAATATGAAAAATGTTTGTTATGTTTGCAATAGGTTTTTTCATAATAGTATTAAATTAAAGGTTAACAAAGATTGGTTAGGGGATGTCGGGATGACATCCCCTGATTTTTTATACAAACTCCCCTTTACTCCTATGAAAGGTAATTATATGTTATTTAACATGTTTTAGACAAAAAAGACTTGACAAACCCGAATATAGCCCGTATCTTTGTATCGTGGTTTTTTCATAATAGTATTAGATTTAAGGTTAACAAAGTTTGGTTAGGGGATGTCGGGAGACATCCTTTAATTGTTTATAGATGTTTCTATCCCCAAAATCCCATTCTGCTAGTGAATGCATCCTTTCCACTCATATGATTTATATTTCAGACAACCCCGCATACTATTGCCTTACAAGTAAATTTTCCCTATTCTCAGTCGGATATGTACCGAAAAGATATTAACTTGCGCGCAGATTAACAATAAACAGTTTATTATGAGATTCCTTAGAAGTGTTACATTATTTCTCTGCCTGCTTACAGCGCTTCAGGCCACGGCCGGCGACAAGCTGAGCTTCCTTAAAAAACAGTTTACCTCCCAAAACGGCTATAAGCTGAACTATCGGGTGCTGCTGCCCGCAGACTATTGTCCGGAGCAGAAATATCCCGTAATCCTGTTCCTGCACGGAGCGGGCGAGCGTGGCAACGACAACGAGAAACAGCTGGTACACGGATGGGACCTCTTTACCAATCTGCAGAACCGGGCAGACTATCCCGCCATTGTGCTGGCGCCACAATGCCCCGAACAGCCCGACGTACCTACCAAGAACTACTGGGTAGCCATTAAACGTCCGGTTACACCCCAGGAACGCATGTTCAGAACCTTCCCGGCCAATGCCCCCATCACCGAACCCCTTGCGGCGGTAAAAGAACTGCTGGACAGTTACATTGCCAAAGGGGTGGTAGATACCAAGCGCATCTATGTAACGGGACTCTCTATGGGAGGAATGGGAACCTTCGACCTCGTATGCCGTTACCCCAACCTCTTTGCGGCAGCTGTTCCTATCTGCGGAGCAGTCAATACCGACCGTCTGGCCAGGTATAAAGGCAAAACCCCGTTCCGTCTTTTCCACGGAGCAGACGACGATGTAGTACTACCCAAGTTCTCGCAGGAAGCCTATAAAACCCTGAAGTCCATCGGAGCCGAAGTGCAATATACCGAATACCCCGGAGTAAACCACGGAAGCTGGGTACCCGCTTTTAAAGAACCCGACTTCCTGAGCTGGATGTTCAAACAGGTTAAAAAGTAGTCTGTAATTGCGTTAATCCGTTCCAACACGAATTAAACGCAAAAACATCTGTCATCCCTCATTTTTGAGGGTTAACAGTCAGTATATCAATCCATAAAAAAATGATAGATGTATAAATCATCTATCATTTTTTCTCTTTCATCGTAAGCGTCTCCGCGATGCCATCTTGTGAACACATTTGATCCCCTTTACCTTTGTTTTCAAAAAAGAAACAAATGAAAGCATCCGAACTTTATGCATTGGCAATCGAAGAGTACAGGCAAATCTGTATTTTAAGTAGCATGACTTTACGGGACTATTGCAAAGAACGTCATGTCTGCTACGGAGGTATCCAGAATTGGATGAGCAGGCATTCGATCAAAGTAGCAGATCTCAAGCCTCGTCCCGTATTACCCGATACTTCTGCCTCCACTCCTGAGCAAGCCTCTTGTGAAGGACAACAACTCTATCCGCTCTCCTTTATAAAGGAAGCATCAGAAAAACCGGTTTTCACAGGGAATGTTTTCCCTGTGCTTAAAGGCGTCAACATCACTTTTCCCGATGGCGTAATTATAACCATTAAAGAGATTAGCCAGGAAGATCTGAATAAATTTATACAAACCTATTTTAACCAATAATCCGATGTTTGCACTTACAGAATCCATGAGCTATTATCTATGTCCGCATTACGTGGACATGCGCAAAGGCATCTATTCCCTATACCAGTTAGTGAAGACAGACATGAAACGGAATCCTTTGTCGGGAGAGGTTTTTCTCTTCCTTGGCAGGAACCGGTCGTTAATTAAGATCCTTCACTGGGAAGACGGTGGATTTGTTTTGTATCAGAAAAAGCTGGAACGGGGCACCTTTGAAGTCCCCCGATTTAACCCTTCAAACAATGAGTTTGAGATGAAATGGAAGACCTTTGTCTTGATAATGGAGGGCGTCTCGGTCCGTTCGGCAAAGTACAGGAGAAGGTTTTAGATAAGGCTTAATATATTGTATACCAAATACATAGCTAAATTATTTATTGTAATTTACTTTGATATCCGAAGTATTGTCCGTATCTTTATGACATGAATAGCAAACGGATTATTGAACTACAGGAAGACCAGCTGAAACTTTCCGCTCAAAGGGAAAAGATGTATTTGGAACAACTCGTCCGGCAATCTGAACAAATAGAAAGACTCTCTGTCCAGGTTGGTAGTTTAACCGAAACAATCCGTTCGCTGGAAAAAAGCCTGCTTCAAAAGAACGGGGACATGCAGAAGGTTGAGGGGAAAAACCGGAGAATGAGCAAGCTTCTCTCCAATAAATCGGAAAAGCTTGTGCCCGATACCGCAAAAGAAGAACCGACAGAAACCGCTCCCCCTGTTTTGCCCAAAGACCGCGGAAACAACAATGCCAAACGGAAAGAATACTTCTCTCTAGAAACCATTGTCGAGCATGTATATCCCGATGATCCTGCCTTTGACAAAGAAAAGGCCAGGGTGATCGGATCTGTAGACTCCGTCATGTATACCTACAGCAAGGCTACTTTTAAGAAAATCATATACAGACAATATAATTGCGTACAGCAGGAAAAGGTTTACTCGGGTAAAGCCCCCAGATCTCCCCTGCAGAACTCAAACTATGATGCCTCCTTTATCGCCGGCATGCTTCAACTGCGGTATGTTTACTCCATGCCTGTGGAGCGGATTGTCAAGTATTTTACAGAAAATGGCTTTGAATTAAACAAAGCTACCGCCCACGGACTGATTAAGAAGTCTGCCGGATTAATGGACCGCCTGGATGATGTTCTTCATACAGCGATCCTTGAAGATGACTATCTTTGTATGGATGAAAGTTACCATACCATCCTTACCAAAGAGAAAAACAAGGATGGTAAGGGCGTACGCAAAGGGTATATCTGGGCTGCGCTGGCCAATACAAAGAAATTGGTCCAGTACTTTTATGAAAACGGGTCTCGATCCCGGGAGGTTCTGACCAACTATATCGGCAATCATTACAAAGGAGCCATCCAGAGTGACGGGCTGATCAACTATAAAATACTTGAGACCGATACCTATCCTGATGTAATCCGGCTGGCATGCTTCCAGCACTGCAAGCGTCAGTTCCTGGATCTCGCAAACGATAAAGAAGCCATCGGAATTGTCAACATAATCAACCGGCTTTATCAGGCGGAGCATAAGATTGACCCGAAATGGAAGCCCGACAAAATCCTTGAACATAGACAAGAGTACGCCCCACCCATACTGGCTGAACTAAAAAGCAAACTGTTGGAAATACAATCCAATCCATCCACCCTTCCCAAGAGTCCCCTCTCGAAGGCCGTGAATTATACTCTCAACGAGTACGATGCACTGTGTAATTACATTGTACGTCCGGACTATGCGTTGGATAACAATGCCGTGGAAAGATGTATGCGAAGCATATCTTTAAGCAGAAAAAACTCTCTTTTTTGTGGCAGTCATGCCGGAGCTAAAAGAACGGC